>PEAG01000049.1 GCA_002753505.1 Magnetococcales bacterium HCHbin5
TTTGCTGGATAGGATCGACTTGCCAGCAAGACCTGCGAAGCGGCGGTCTCAGCCAGTCTCACAGCTCCGGTTGCTCGCTGCGTGATGGGGGGTGGCAGTGGACGAAACGATGATCAAGGCCCCGATTCCGAATTCTCATACGTATGCAAGATACCTAAATGATGATATTAGATATCGTATTGCCTCTGTTCATACATGGGCCGGCGTGAGAATACATGAGATGATTAATGTGCATCGTATAGCTTTAGAATCAATTCCGGATCCTGTGGAGTGGTCAAGAGGCTATGAGCAAACTTGGCATTTCCGGATTGTTCGCCACTTGTCTGTCATTCTTTCTGCCACTGATGACAAAGACCATACCACCACATTGATCGACCGTTTGTTTAGAAGTTTAGTTGGTTTAGATCCTTCTGCAGGTTGGTTCAAGATGTATAGACGTTTTTGGTCCCGCAGAGACGAGTATCCGAACGAAGTAATTAGCATTTTAAAGAGATCTCTACAGATCAAGAATAAGTTTCTTGATCGAGATAAAGGTGTTGACTCCCGCCTTCGCTTGATTGGTCTGTTGATTGCGGAGCCAGAGAGGTATCTGGCTACAGCTATAGAGGCTGTTGTGCGGCTTTCCCTCGGCGAAGCGGTGGCACCAGAACCAGAGGATGTTGAGCTCGTATCTGTAACCTTGTCTGCATTAGATCAGAATCCTGTATATCTATTGAAAAATTCATCTGGTTTATGTAAAACTGTTGAGAAATTGATCTGTTCTCTATCCGCTGAGAATATTTATTATACGGGTGTTGAGAGATTGCATCGTGAATGTTTAATTTTTATTTCAGACAGGTATGTTTCTTCTATGCATACTAGTAATTATGGAAGTGAGAGAGATGCTCAAATTCGTTTCAGAAGGGTTCAGACAAAGCTTGATGGAATTATCGACAATTACCTTTCTGACCTAAATGATCCATGGCTTTGGGATGTGGCTGCAGATTTGCGTATTCGGTTAGTAAAAGAGTGGCTCAGTATTAATCGATCAAATGAAAACCGCACTAATGCTGGAAAATGGGGGAAACGATATCTTGAACAGTTCAGACGTCAGTGTGTTGAAAGAGTTGATAATAACCATGTAGTTAACGCTGTCTCTGCCCGTATTGCGCGTTATCTGTGGGATTTTGATATGGCGGTTGATTGTCTTGAAAAACTTCTCAGTATTACAAGCATAGCTGAGGATAGGAAACGTGTTGTACGGTTAGGCGTTGATATATTGTCTACGCCAGTGTTAGTTCCCCAGTGCATTGCTTATGAACCATCGCAATCATTATTACATCGTAGCAAACCACTTTTTATCTCGTGTCTTCAGGAACACACTGTTTTCCAGGGAAGCGAGCGTCTACGCAGATGGGCAGTAGCAACTATTAATATTTTAGAGCATGGGGATGAAAGCCAAGTATGGGTTGATTTGCTTGATTCTGTAGAAAAATGGTTGGGCCCCCTTCATCTTTTTTGGCAACAGGTCTTGGCACAAAGGGAATCTGAGGGAAACCGCTTAGAGTTAGAAAGTGGGGCTGAGTTCCGTCATTTGTTGGACGATTTGACGGATGTTTCTTCACTTCGCGTAGTTAGTCGACTTTTGTGTGTAGGATGTGAAACGCATGTGCTTCCTCCAGATTTGCGCAAAAGGTTGGGGGATGCAAACGTGATTGTTGCCGAGAGCTTGGCGTCATGGAATCGATCAGTCTATCAAGAGTCCAATTTCGTTATACGTTGGCATTTGGGGGTCTCAATTGGCTTGGCTCTACTCGTGTCACCAGATGGAAAAATATTGGGAAGTTTTGATTCGTATTCCAAGGACAAGAATGGGTGTTCGCTATCATGGGCAAAGTTAATGAAAAAATATCTTAATGAAGCCTGTTCATTAGCGGTCGGTCAGTTTCGGGACCATGCGGCGAATATCCGGACTTGGTTGGTTGACCAAGTTGACCACCCTGATCGCGCAGCAGCCCAAACTGACGAGAAATGACGCCGATGCCTCCGTTGATGCTGTTTTCAGCTCCATCGCCAGTTCGTTGGAGGCGGGCCGATTGATTGAACTGCGGGGGTTCGGCAGCTTTGGACTGAAGGAACGCCAACCGCGCACAGGCCGCAACCCCAAGACGAGGGAGAGCGTGGCGGTGGAGGCCAAGAGGGTGCTCTTTTTCAAGACGGGGAAGGAATTGCGGGAGCGGGTGGATGGCTGATTTGTGGTGGCTATTGTCACCGCTCCCCCGCAATACCGCCTCACTCCTTCTCCGGAAACCCCAACCGCGCCCGTTGCTCACTCCAAAGCATCGGCAACGGCTCCATCAAATCAGCCAGTGTGAGCGACTCCGGTTGCCGACCATCCAGGATGGCACGGATGATGTCCGGTGCCAGCAGCGTCAGGCGCAGGATGCGGGACATGTACGAGCTGTCGATCTTTTCCTGCTCAGCCAGTTCCCGCATGGAGGCCACCTTTCCAGACTCCAGCATCTTCAGCCACCGGTGGGCGCGCCCCAACGCCTTGAGCATGGCCTGCTGGGGCGACGGTGGGGGCGGTGCCCAGTCAGGGGCACCCGGCGGGGCGATGATCTCTGTCTTGGCACCCCACCGTTTGAGGCGCATGGGGATGTGAACCACCAGAATGCTGCCGTCTGCACTCAACGTTCCTTTCATGCCATGCTCCCTTCGTCGGTTGTGTCCATTTCCGTCATCAAGCTCTTCAGCCCGCCGGTTTTGAGATGCACGGCAACATCCTGGTGGCTGACATTTACCTTTGCCACCAGCAATTGCAGCAGTCGCGCCTGCTCGCCGGGGAACAATTCGTCCCACAGGGTGCCGAGGTTGCGCAGGGACTCCATCACCTTGCTCTCCGGCGTTTTGGTGTCACCCTCGTCCATGGCCTGGAAGGTGCGGACCATCATTTCTGGGGTGCGCAGCAGTCCCCGCACTTGATCGAAGACGGCTCGTTCCACGTTCCAGGCGGCCACTGTCCGCAGGGTGCAGGCGTTGGCTCCGTTTTTATCCGATGACTGGCATGTGTAGTAGCGGTACTCTCTACCGTCTTTCCTGCTGTACGTTGGCTTCATGGCTCTGTCGCAGTGGCCGCAGCGGATGATGCCCCGCAGCACGGCGGGTGTTTGTACCCGGGTGGAGGCAGAGCGCGGTTCCCGCGTGTTGGTGGCCAGGATGGTGCGGACTGTCTCCCAGAGTTCCCGCTCGACGATCCCCTGGTGTTCACCAGGATACACCTCACCGTGGTAGGCGACTTCGCCGATGTAGAGCCGGTTGTTGAGGATCCGGTAGAGGTAGCCTTTGTCCATGGGCAGGCCGTTTTTGCCAACCGCACCCGATTCGGCCAGTTCCCGGATGAGCTGGGTGGCAGAGCCGATTTCTGCAAAGCGGCGGAAGATGGTGCGCACCGTCTCCGATTCGGTGGGGTGGATCACCAGTTTGCGCTCCTGGACGACGTACCCGAGCGGCGGGTGGCCGCCCATCCACATGCCTTTCTTTTTGGATGCGGCGAACTTGTCCCGAATCCGCTCGGCCGAGATTTCGCGCTCGAACTGCGCGAATGATAAAAGTATGTTAAGTGTCAATCTTCCCATAGAAGTGGTTGTATTGAACGCCTGTGTTACCGATGCGAAAGTGACGTTCTGTTTGTCAAACGCCTCCACCAACCGGGAGAAATCCATCAGGGAGCGGGTGAGCCTGTCGATTTTGTAGACGACGATGACGTTGATTTTGCCAGCCTCCACGTCTTTCAGCAGGCGTTTCAAGGCGGGCCGTTCCAGGTTGCCACCGGAGAAACCGCCGTCGTCGTAGCGGTCTGGCACCAGGAACCACCCTTCCGACTTCTGGCTGGCGATGTAGGCTTCGCAACTTTCCCTTTGCGCATCCAGCGTGTTGAACTGCACGTCCAAGCCTTCCTCGTTGCTCTTGCGCGTGTAGACGGCGCAGCGTATTTTTGGCACTACTGGTTGTTTCGTGGCGGCCATCATTTATCTCCTTGTTTTTTCAAGCCCCAGAAGGTCAAACCGTTCCACTTGGTGCCAGTGATGAAGTTGGCCACCGCAGACAGGCTCTTGAACCGCCGTCCCTGGTGCTCAAAACCATCGTCCAACACCACGCAACTGTGCAGCACACCCTTCCACTCCCGCGTCAGCCGGGTGCCAGTCATCAACCGCTCCCCCGCCGGCCGTTTTTTCTCCAACTGCGCTTCATCGGCCGGGATCCGTTCCAGCCGTTTCTCGTCTCTCTCCGACAGGCTGTCGTAGGCCATTTCCTGGATCCGGTGCGCCAACCGACTCACCAGGAACGCCCGGTTGAACGGTGGGGCCTCTGCCTCGTGGTACTTTCGCCACATCTCCTTCAACTCGGACATCGACATGCCTGGCAAGGCAGCCACCCGTCTGATCACTCCAATGTTCATCGCCGTTCTCCTTTGGTTGTTTTTCGACCATAGGGCCATTGGTTGGGCGAGTTATCCAGGGGAATCTTCTCCGTTTTTTGTTTTTCCAGAAGGCGGCGGATGCCGGTGGCAAGGATGCGAGCAGCCTCGGTGAGGCGGTCGTCGTCGGACATTTGGGCGGGGTGGGTGGTGATCAATTGGCCGTCTCCTGGTGTGATGCAGTGTAGGTGAGGCCATGATAGAGAAGGGAACATGTGGGTTTAAGAGCGGAAGATGTTCAAACATGGCGTTCGAACATCTTTGTTTGGGTGGGGGGGCTGCATTGCGATGATCTTGACGAAAAGATGAATTTTGTGCAGCATGTCTGGCATTTTTCTGGTTTGTCAACCAGTGTGGCACTGCTGGTCAGGTGGCGGGTTCCAATGCCTTTGACTTGCGCTACCTGGATCTGTGAAGCTCGTAACCTGAAATGCCCATCAAGGAGGATTTATTCAAATCAATGTCTTCTGAGACACCTAACGTCCGTGCTATTGTCCAGTATTTTCATGATATTCAGGAAAAACCGATCCGTTGGCTGTGGAAGAACCGCATTGCTAAAGGGAAGCTGACCTTGGTGGTTGGACATCCTGGAGTTGGAAAAAGCCAAGTGGGTGCATTTTTGGCGGCAATGACTTCAGCAGGAAACGGCTTGGATGTCGGATTCTGGGGTTCCCCTGAGAAGGTGATCATTCTTTCGGCAGAGGACGACCCCTCCGACACAACCAAACCCCGATTGGAAGCCGCTGGGGCAGACATGACCAATGTGATCTCCATCAAAATGGTTGAAGACATGAGCCAGCCGGAGAGGCCAATTGTCAGGAGATTCAGTTTACAGAAGGACATGCATGTTCTGGAGGCTGCGATTGTCGAGCATGCAGGGGTGTCCTTATTGCTTATTGATCCGATTTCTGAGTATATGCAGGGGGTTGACAGTCACAGCAACGCCCAAGTCAGGGAGTTGTTGGCCTCTCTGTCTGATGTGGCAGAACGGCATGCTGTTGCCGTCGTGGCGATCACTCATCCCAACAAGGGATCCGGGAGTGCCATCGATAGAGTAACGGGGTCAGGTGCGTTCGTGGCCGCCGCACGTGCCGTGTATCTGGTATGCAGGGATAGAGATGATCCAGAACTGCGCTTATTTTTGCCGGTAAAGATGAACATGGGGAAGGATTCGCTGGGGCTGTCGTTTCGGATCGAGGAGGTAGAGTTATCGGTTGATATCAAGGCCCCTCGGCTTGTGTGGCAGCCAGATGTTGTGGCGATATCGGCAGATGAAGCCTTGTCAGCACATCTCAATCCGTCGGCACGTCAAGCAGTGGATGAGGCAAAGGCCTTCTTGCAGGAGGCATTGGGTCAGGGGCCACAGCTCACGAAGGATCTCAAAGCAGATGCCACCGGGATGGGAATTTCATGGGCATCGGTACGGCGGGCGCAGAAGTTGCTCAACATCAAACCGGCCAAAGTTGATTTTCAAGGGGGGTGGATGTGGTTCATGCCTGGGGTTGAGGTGTTTGATCCAGATGAAGATGTTCAAAATTCCCCCCTCCAGAATTGAGCATCTTCGCGCATCTTCGGTGTTTGCGGCTGGATTTGCCGGGTGTTTTTGCCGAATGTGCCCAAGATGCTCACCCCAAGAGTTGAGCATCTTCGTGCATCTTCGGTATTTTCGGCTGGCTTTGCCGGCTGCTTTTACCGAATGTGCCCAAGATGCTCACTCCCAGAATTGAGCATCTTCGCGCATCTTCGGTGTTGGCGGCTGGATCTGAGCCTCGCGACAGTGTGGGTGTTCCAGGATGGGCCATTACAACGGGCTATGCAGTGGTGTGAGTTGGATAGACGGACAACGCTTTGCGTAGTCTGTCTTGGATCTTTTCCCGCAGTTCAGTCGGTTCCAGGACTTCTGCGTCCGGGCCGTAGCGCATGATGTCCATGATCAGTTCGATGTCGTTGGAGTAGGGGCAGGAGAGTACCCATCGACCTTCGGAGTCAAATTCTCCCCTCTGTTCAGGGTGCCATGACTCGTTGGCTACCCAGCGGGATCGTTCCCTGGAAAAACGGATGACCGCTGTCCTGGTGTTGGCACCGCTGAAAATGCCGTATCCTGCCTTCAGATGACGATCCAATTCATCGTCGGATAGATCAATGGCCTGTTTCATGGTGGGGGTTGCCTTCTGTATAGCGTCCAGGGCGAAGCTCCGGATGGCCTCACGCAGGTGGCACCAGGCGTCCAGGTACCAGTTGTCCCGGTAAAAAACGAGTCGTTGCGGCGACACCTCCCTTTCCAAGAGTTCTCCCCGTCCCCGGTTCAGATGCTGCACCTGCAAGATCTGTCTCGACAGCAGCGCATTGGCGACTGTCTCGAAAAGCGGTTGTTCCACGTTCCGACGACCCAGGGGAAGCACCCGAATGCGGGCGACCACCTCATCGACGCTGTGACTTCCACTGTCCAACAGTAGCCGCAACCGGGTGCGCAGAGGGGTGACGTGTGGTGCCAGGAGGCCAGGTTGCAAGCTGGCCAGCAGGTGTTCCATGGTCAAGATGGCGTGAATTTCTGAAGCGTTGAACCACAAGCCGGGCAACTCAAAACGGGGCCCGGCCATCTCCTGCACCGTTTCGTAGCGGTACCCGCGTTGAACCGCATCCCAGACGATGGGAGCGTTCAGCCTGTCACGCAAATACTCAAGATCTCGCATGAACGTTGGTTTTGAAATTCCCAGTTCCTTCAGGAAAGTGGCAATGGGAACCACATGTTTCTCCTGCAGGAGTTGGTCAATCCGATAAAAGCGTTCGGTGCGGTCCATGCCTTGGTCTCCTCCAGGAGAAATATGGGACGTTCAAAAAATGTCTGCATGTCTATCATCTGATGAGACACATGATGATTCATAATCACTCCTGAGTCAAACCTGTCGGTGTCCGGGAAAAAATGCGACCGGATGAAAATTTTTCCATATGTCTATCATCTGGTGAGACACAAGGTGGTGCATACTATTTCCTGTCGTGGGCGGTCAGGCGCACAAGGTGATTGTTTTTTATTGTGATTACGTTCAACCAGAACATTCAGGAGACAGACATGGGCAGCACGGAACAATCGTCGAAGACGAACCACACCATTTTGGGTGCCGAGGTGACCGGCGGGTTTTTGGAGGGGGCGCGCCTTGAGTTTTCTCAGGGCCTCAACTGTATCATCGGTGGGCGGGGGACCGGCAAGACCACCATTTTGGAGTTGGTCCGTCACGTGTTGGGATTGATGCCGGATCCCAAACGCTCGGCTCGTTCCAGGGCGCATTCGGTGGTGCAGAACAACCTGGCCAACGGGCGGGTGCGATTGCACTTCCAGACCCGGCATGGCATGCGCTACACAGCGGAGCGACCGTGGAACGATGAGTGTCAGGTGTTGGACGAGAAGGGGGTTGCCACGACCATTTCGTTGGAGCGGGACCGGATATTTCGGGCCGATGTCTACAGCCAGAATGAGATTGAGCAAATTGCCACCGATCCGGAGTTCCAACTGAAGCTGATCGACCAGTTTGAAGAGGAAAAGATCCGTGAGATCAACATGGGGATCAGCCAGATGCTCCGCGATGTCTCCTACAGTGCAGGCGAATTGTCGGAGTATGAACGGCGGATGGCAGATCTGGCAGAGACCGTTTCGGAAGGTTCGGCCATTGAAGAGAAGCTGAAAGGGTTTCAAAAGCAGGACGCCGGGCCGGATGCCCATTTGATCCAACAGGCCCATTCCCACAAGGTGCTGCGTGATCTGGAAAAGAAGGCCATCGCCAGCCTGACGGCTGAGTTTGGCACTCTGGGCGGCAAGTTTCAAAGCTATGTCGACGGTCTGGCCCAACGTTTGGTCGGCCATGTCGGCGCAAATGTGGTGGCCGGACCCAATGAGGAGCTGTTTCGGGTTCTGGTTGAGCGGATTCAAAAGTTCCTTGCAGAGTTTCAGACCAGCGTGCCGTGGTTTCAACAGGAGTGCCAGAACAATTTGGCAGCACTGAGTCTGGCGGCGCAGGAACTGGAGGGGCGGCATGCCGTGCAGGAACAGGCCTTTCGCGAGTTGTTGGCCAAAACCCAGGAGGAGCAGGGGCGACTTGCCGAACGCATCAACCTGCAAAAGCGGCAGGTGGAGGTGACTGACGCCAATCGTCAGTTGGAAGAGTTGAAGAAACAGTATGCTGACAAGTCAAACAAGCACTGGCAACTGACCTCCCGGTTGACGCTGCTGCGTGATGAACGCTTTCGTTTGCGCAATGCGATTGCGGAGCGTTTGAGCAAGGCGTTGTCCCCCACCATTCGGGTGACGGTGAGCCAGTTTGGCAATCGGCAGGCGTTGGTCGATCTGTTGTCGGAGGGGCTCAAGGGTTCCGGTCTCAAGTATGCCAGTCTGGTTGAGAAAATTGTACAACATATTTCGGCAGAAGAGTTGACCATCTGCGTGAAACAGAAGGATACGACCCGCCTGGCAGAGAGTATCGGGATCGACACGGGGAGGGCGATCACGATCATCGAGCGGTTGGCCGCTTCCCAGACGCTCATCAAGCTGGAGACCGTTGAGATGGATGATCTGCCCTGCATCGAGTTGCTGGATGGCCGGGACTACAAGTCCGCCGCCTTTTTGTCGACCGGTCAACGGTGCACAACCATTCTGCCCATACTGTTGCTGGAAAGCGACCGGCCTCTGCTCATTGATCAGCCGGAGGACAATCTGGATAACGCTTTCATTTTTGAAACGATCGTCAAGAGCGTGCGTGCGGCCAAGTCGCATCGGCAACTCATCTTTGTTACCCACAACCCCAACATTCCCGTATTGGGCGAGGCCGAGCGGGTGTTTGTGCTGACCTCGGATGGTCGGCGAGGGAGCATTGTCCAGCAGGGTACGGTCGATGATGTCAAGGAGCGGATTGAACTCCTGTTGGAAGGTGGCAGAGATGCCTTTCTGCAACGCAAAATCAAATATGGACACTGACCATGAACATTTTCGTGCCGGAAACGGGGATGATGGGTTTGTTGGAACCCCCTGAATCGATGCAATGGGGGTTTGTGCGGGAGGGGGTGGAACAGGCGACTTTGGTATTGCAGCAGGCTGGGCCGGACCCTGTCATTCATGCCCTGATCGGCAAGCAGCTTGCCGTTCACGCCAGAAACCACAAATGGGAGGTCAGGAAGGCACTGGCGCACACGGTGCTGCACCTTCGACATGAGACCTTCACCGAGATTGTTGCGATCCTGGAAAAGGATGTCCATGTTCTGGTGCGCAACGCGGTCAAACGGACCTTGTCACGGCGTTCAGAAATGTCCAAGGCGGATAGCATGAAGGATCAACACGGGGATCGCATGCTGCAGTGGCTGGAAGATCTTGAAAACAAGCACGGGGTGATGGCCCGCAATGCGGCAAAGCGGATCTCCGAAAAACTGAACGCCCAGTTTGTCAAGGAGATGTACCATGAAATGATTCGGACCCTCTATCCGTTGAACTCGACGCTCCGAAAAATCGATGCCTCGCTGAAAGAAGGGAAGCGGATCAACCGAGAGGATTTGGCGGGAAAAATCCGGGAGGCTGTGGAGCGGACCAAATTTTTGTATTCCGTTCTGGATGCGTTGCGCTCATTGACCCGGGAGATGGATCGGGAGTTTCAGGTGGAAAGCCTCAGTTCGTTGGTGGAGGAAGCGGTTCATTTGGTGCGCGACCGCAAAGAGGAGCAGAGCCCCTTGCTGGCGGATATCCAGATTGATGCAGCGATGACCGTGGAGGTCAACCGGCACATGATGTTGCAGGCGTTGACCAACATCATCCAGAACAGCGTGGAGGCCTATGCCAGTTCAGAACGCACACCGGAGATTATGGTGACCGCCTCAGCGTACAATGGCAGTCGCATTCAACTGGCCATCACGGATTATGGCTGTGGGATGGTCAAGCAGATGGCCGAGGAGGCGTTTCTCTTGTTTGCCACCAGCAAGGTGGGAGGGACCGGCGTTGGCTTGGCTCTTGCCCAAAAAATTGTCGAGTCGGACCATCGTGGGATGATCTCCCTGGAGAGTACCCCTGGCCAAGGGACAACAGTCATGATCATGTTGCCCAAGGAGCAGGAGGGCATGAGATGGTAAACGGAAAGAGAAATCGGCATGTTGCCTTGGTTGTGGAAGATCATCAGGGGGTGGTTGACGATTTGGCAGAGAGGCTGCACCTGCTTGGGCATGACATGGTGGCGGTTCCCTCCCAGGAAGAGGCCTTGGCGTTGTTGGAAGCAGGTCAATTTTGCTACATTCTTTTGGACTTGCAGATTTTGGTGACATCGAATACCAGAATACCACGACTGGAGGCCGGGCAGAGTCTGTTGCGCTCCATCCGGGAACAGTATCCGGCACGCAACAAGCAGGATCGCCACTGTTTGCAGATTATTGTGATGAGCGGTTTTGCCAAGGAGATGCCGGATGCCGTGTGGTGCCTGCAGAATGGAGCGGATGACTTTATAGCCAAACCGTTTGATACCCCAGGCCAATCGATCACGGCCAAAATCGGAGAGTGCCTGCAACGGAGCAGTCGTACCAGTCATGCCATGTGTCCGATTGTGATGGAACTGGGCAAGAAAAAATCAGGAATCGTCAAAAACCAGGTCTCTGCAGCTCGTCCGTTGCTGCAACTCTCCATTCTGGGAGGAGCACAATGGAAGCGGACCGGGGTGATCATCGGTGACAAAGAGCTCACGTTGCCGGATTTTCAACTCGTGCTGTTGTTGAAGCTGGTGGCGGCCAGAGTGGTCAGCGGCCATGGATGGGTGCATAAAATTTCCCTTGGTTCCAAGGATGATGCCGGATTCAAGGGAATCGCATACCTGAACTCCAGCATCCAGCCCTTTTTGCCGGACGGCATCCCGTTCTACGAGAACGACAAGCAGGGGAGCTACAGGATCAATCCGTGCATTGCCATTGGCAAAATCGACCACGAGGTGCTGGTCAGGCACAGGATCAGTGAAATCCGCAATCTGTCCTCAGAAATTACCGGCGCATTGGCTGCTGACGGTTGATTCAGCACGCATCATTCAACAACCGGGCAACTTCCTCCAGCAGGGATTGCCCGGAAACACCCCCTCCAGATCCTTTTCCGGTTTGACCCATCAGCCTTGCAGTGTCGTAAACCTTGGGCGGGCTTTTTTGGCCACGCCCATTTTTTTTGTGCGGTACCAGGAGTGGGAACCGAGTGGGATCCGACGACCAGGGGGCACGCATGTCAATGCTGAGTTTCAATAATATGCAAAATCTTATCTTGCCAAGATAATGGGGTGTCTTGGCAAGATAATGGGATGTCTTGCCAAGATAAACCCTATCTTGCCAAGACATTGCACCATCTTGCCAAGATAGGAAATTGTCTTGGTTCCGACCGCACCGCCACCGAACGTCCCACTCAGAAAATCTCGATATGCTGTGTCCCAAGTTCATGGATCAACCCAGACGAGGACGCAGCAATGGAACCAGAAACCGCACTATGGGCCGCCGTACTCAACCAGGCCGTACACGATGCAGAGCTACTGCTCAGGAAAGTACGTGCGAACCAAAAATTGTGGCGGAACCACCATTTCCGATCTGAAGTTCGACATCTCAAACGGTTTTTCCGCAGTCGCTCCGACTATCCGGGGGGAATCCTGTTCATCTGCGACGTAGTGGGGATGCAGTACGGACGGGTGATCCAGGAGGTTGATCGGAGGTATCTGCGGCATTTGATTCCACCGTGGGGAGACGAAGAGTTTTCTGAATGGCGGCCAATCAAGGAATCCATGAACGTGTGATGGCATGAACCATCCATTTTCCAACCAAACAATCTGCATGAGAAGGAAACAGACAATGCAAGAACCGCTGAAAATCGAACAACTGCCTGAGATGAGCACGGCACTCATTGCGGCGATGGATGCCGACAAACTGGCTGTGCTGCAGCAGGAGGTGGAGGAGCACTGCCGCAAGGCCAAGGAGATCAAGGAATGTCTGGATGAGGCAATCGCCAAACGCTACAGCGATCGCGCCGCTTTGCTTCGGCACCAGAACAACAAGCCGACCGGCATCATCCGCTTTCATGACGGCAATTTTGTGATTGTGGCCGATCAACCCAAAAAGCCGGAATGGGATCAGAGTCAACTGGCCTCGATTGCCGAGCAACTTCGGGCCATCGGCGAAGAGCCGGCCGACTACATCGACATGAGCTACAAGGTGTCGGAGAGCCGGTTTGAAGCGTGGCCGACCACGGTGCGCCAACTGTTCACTCCGGCGCGTACCCTGAAGGTTGGCCGGTCCACCTTCAAGCTTGAACCCATCAAGAATCGTGGGGGTGCGTAATGGCCGTTTCACTCAATTCTCTGCAAAGGCGGGTGATCTATTTGCCCCCTCGGATTCTGCTGTATGGGGTGCCTGGCGTGGGCAAGAGCACGTTTGCCGCGTGCGCTCCCAAGCCGGTGTTCATCATCACCGAAGATGGCCTGGGCCTGCTGCAGGTGACCAGTTTTCCGCTGGCCTGCACCTTTGATGATGTGATGGGGGCGTTGGATTGCCTGATCAACGAACCGCACGATTTTGAGTCGGTGGTGCTGGATTCGCTGGATTGGTTGGAGCCGTTGATCTGGGCCAAGGTGTGTCAGGCGCATCGAGTGAACAGCATTGAAGAAATGGGGTACGGCAAAGGCTACGTGGCGGCATTGGACTATTGGCGCAGCTATCTGGACAGGCTCAACCGGTTGCGGTCGGAAAAGAGCATGGTCGTGGTGCAGGTGGCGCACTCCACCATTCGCCGTTTCGATTCTCCGGAGCATGAACCCTTTGACCGCTATGACGTGAAACTGCACCAGAAGGCAGCGGCACTGGTGCAGGAGTACAGCGATTGTGTGCTGTTTGCCAACTACAAGGTGTTCACCACCAAGGCCGATGTGGGATTCGGCCAGCGGGTGAACCGGGCAGTTGGCAATGGTGAGCGGTTGCTGTTTACCCAGGAGCGTCCGGCCTTTTTGGCCAAAAACCGCTATGGACTTCCCCCGGAGTTGCCCTTGGATTGGAATCTCCTCCAAGGCCATCTCACGGGTTCACAACAACCTGTGACAGCGTAAGGAGTGATATCAATGGCACAACTTGGTGGAACATTCGATGCCAGTCAGGTGGACCCCAACCAGCCGCATGAGACTCTGCCGCCCGGGGACTACCGGATGCAGATCATTGCCAGCGAAATGCGGGTGACCAAGGCCGGTAATGGCCAATACCTCTGGTTGGAGATGGAGGTGTTGGATGGGGCAATGGCTGGGAAGAAGGTTTTTGACCGGCTCAATCTGGTCAATCCGAACCGGCAGGCAGAGGAGATTGCCCAGCGTACTCTGTCAGCCATTTGCCATGCCGTTGGGCGGATGCAAGTGGCCGACTCGGAGGAACTCCACTTCAAACCCATGCTGGTGAAGGTGGTGGTGGACAAGGAGGGGTACAACCAGATCAAGGGGTACAAGGCGGCATCCAACGCGCCGACTGCTTCCGGTCAGGGGTTTCAGGCGCAGGCAAACCGGTATGCGGCCCAGCAGGCCCAACCGGCTCAGTACCAGCCGCAACCGGCCACGCAGCAACCTGCGGTGCAACAGTCAGCGCAGTACCAGTCGCAACCGGTGGTGCAACAGTCGGCGCAGTACCAGTCGCAACCGGTGGTGCAACAGTCGGCGCAGCAAGCCGCTCAATCACAGCCCACTGACCAGGTTCCCAATCCGGTGTCGACAGCACCCGGGGTGGGCCCCTGGCGGAGGATGAGTTGAGGAAAAGAAACGGGCGGACCTGCCCCATTACGCCGCCAAGCACCGGTGGCAGGCCGCCCCATCCACAAGACACCTTTTGGGAGAATACCCATGGACAGCACCATCTTGCCCTATCAAGAGGGTCGGGACAAGCCCGATTTGCCTTCCGACCTGGAAGAATGCCGTACCCGCATCATCTCCTTGCAGTTCGACATCGCTGCCATACGCGATCAGTTGGCCGCCGCCGACATGGAACGGCAGGCCAACGGAGGCCGCATCGATGCCGTGTGGTTTCGTCGTGCTCGTTCCGCCTTGCGGTTCAAACGGGAGGCATTGGTTCTTCTGCAGGAGCGTCTGCGACATCTGGCCAGCGCAAAAAAGCATCAACTGAAGGAGTGCATTATCGCCGTCGTGCGTCGTGAGTACGGCGAAGACAAATGGCGTGCCGTGCTCGATGAGGCGCACCAGCTTCTTGTTTCACAAGGAGGTGCGTGATGGCACCTCTTCCCAAACCTCATTCACCGACCGTTGAAGCCATCCTGGCTGCATACGAGTCGGATTCCAGGGATGGCTTTCGCCCCCATCTGGGGGCATCGCTCATCGGCAAAGAGTGCGAACGGGCACTCTGGTTTGATTTCCGATGGACGACCCGTTCGCAGTTCAGTGGGCGCATGCTGCGGTTGTTTGAAACCGGCCAGTTGGAAGAGAACCGCTTCGTTCGCAACCTGCGACGCACTGGGGCAACTGTATTGGATGTGGATCCGCAGACAGGCCGACAGTGGCGGGTTGCTGCCTGCGACGGCCATTTCGGTGGCAGTCTGGACGCAGCGGCGGTGGGCATCCTCGAAGCACCCAAAACGTGGCATGTATGCGAATTCAAGACCCATAACGCCTCTTCCTTTGCCGAACTGCGCAAGGAAGGGGTGAAAAAGGCCAAGCCGCAGCATTATGCCCAGATGCAGATCTACATGCACCTGACCGGTATGAGCAGGGCATTGTATCTGGCCGTCAACAAGGATTGCGACGATCTCTATTCGGAGCGGGTGCGTGCCGATGAGGCAGAGGCGTTGCGATTGCTGGCCAAGGCCGAGCGGATCATCCGTGCGGAACGTCCACCCATGGGGGTAAGCGTGGACCCCAGTTGGTACCAGTGCCGGATGTGCAATCACCACCCTGTTTGCCATGAAGGGCAGTCGGTGGAGCGCAATTGTCGGACATGCTTGCACTCGACACCTGCCCAGCACGGACTGTGGGTGTGCAGTCCCATTGAGCGTTTGCTTGTCATCGATGAGCAGAAAGCAGGTTGCACGGCTCATCTGTTCATTCCTGATTTGGTGGCCGGCGAACAGGTGGATGCCGACCCCAAAGGAGGATGGGTGGAGTACCGCCTGCGCGACGGAAGCCTTTGGCGAGATGGAGGTATGCCATGCTGACCTTGCGAACCTATCAACGCGAGGCCATCGACGCTCTGTACCGGTATTTTGAGCAAAACACGGGGCATCCTTTGGTGATTCTGCCCACGGCTTCCGGCAAAAGTCTGGTGATGGCTTCATTCATCCAGGAGGCGATCCAGCTTTATCCGGACACCCGCATTCTGGTGGTGACCCACGTGCGGGAGTTGATCAGCCAGAATTTTTCCGAGCTGATCAACCTTTGGCCAGAGGCTCCGGCGGGAATCTACAGCGCTGGGCTGAACAGTCGCGATACCGAGGCGCAGGTTCTGTTCTGCGGTATCCAGTCGGTTCACAAACGGGCCTATGACATCCAGCGGGCGGATTTGGTACTGGTCGATGAAGCGCACCTCATACCCCGCAAGTCCGACACCATGTACCAGCGTTTTCTGGAGGATCTCAAGCGCATCAACCCGTACCTGAAGATTATCGGGCTGACGGCCACCCCGTACCGATTGGACAGCGGTCTGCTGCACGAGGGCAAGGACGCTCTCTTCGACGACATCGCCTTTGAGATGCCGGTACGGGATCTGGTGGAGCAGGGTTTTCTCTGTCCTCTCATTAGCAAACTCACCGACACCCAGTTGGATGTGACTGGGGTGGGTTCCCGGGGCGGGGAGTTCATCCCCGGCCAACTGGAGGCGGCGGTGGACCTGGACCCGGTCACCCAGGCAGCAGTCAACGAGATCCTCGCTTTTGGCCAGGATCGCCGTTCCTGGTTGATCTTCTGCTCCGGTGTCTCCCACGCCAGCCATGTGCGGGATGCGGTGCAGGAGCGGGGTGTCTCTTGTGCCTGCATCTTTGGCGACACCCCGAAGGAGGAGCGCGACCAGATCATTGCCGCCTTCAAGCGGGGCGAGATCCGGGCCTTGTCGGCCATGAATGTCCTGACCACCGGCTTCAACGCGCCACAGGTGGACCTGATTGCCATGCTGCGCCCCACCAAGTCGACCGGCCTTTACGTCCAGATTGCCGGACGGGGTATGCGCTTGGCTCCGGGCAAGAGCGACTGTCTGGTGTTGGACTTTGCGGGCAACGTAGCGCGACACGGCCCTATCGACAGGGTTCAACCCAAGAAGGCACCGGTGGAAGGGGGTGGTGGGGCTCCCACCAAGAAATGCCCGATCTGCGACACGCCCAATCCGATTGCGGAGCGATTTTGTAGCCAATGCGGTTTTCATTTTCCGCCACCTGACACGGAACTCAGTCTGGATGCGACTGCCACCACCAAGGAGATCCTGACCTCCGGCAAACCGGAGTGGGTGCCGGTGGATGAGGTGTCATACCACTTCCACGAAAAGCCAGGCAAGCCGCTTTCCATGCGGGTGGAGTATCAGTCCGGGTTGCTCCAGTACCGGGAATGGGTCTGCTTCGAGCACGACGGTTTTGCACGTCGGAAGGCAGAACGGTGGTGGTCTCGTCGTGCCAGCATCGGCATGCCGGTGCCGGATACGGTTGAGCAGGCGATGAATCAAGCTAACGCCTTAAAAGTGCCATCCAGTATTGCCGTGCGTAATGCCGGCCAGTGGTTGGAAGTGGTAGATGCCAAATTCGACAGGGGGGCAACCCGTGGGTAACCCCATGGAGAGTGCCGTTGCCACCACCTGGCACGATCCCGTTCAGGGATTTTTGGTTCTCCCGGTCGGGACGCCATGTCGCACGGCTGATCTGGAGGAGGTGCCGGGCAAGGAGCAACGGGTATTCAGACAGATTCTCAACCGCGATGCCACGTTGGTGCTGATCCTGATGGGCGGCACCTTCCG
Organism: Magnetococcales bacterium HCHbin5; assembly: GCA_002753505.1. GTDB lineage: Bacteria > Pseudomonadota > Magnetococcia > Magnetococcales > Magnetaquicoccaceae > Magnetaquicoccus. Next base: position 17,423 of record PEAG01000049.1, read on the forward strand.
GGCACTGCCGGGCGAGAAATTACGAGCCAGACGGACAGGAGCACGACTGATGGTTGATCCAACGGAACGCGAACTGGCGGCCATGCGGGCCGCCGGGCCGAGGGCAGGTGAGTACATCGAGAGCCTCGGCAAAACTGACATGGCCCTCTTCACGGTGGAGGAGTTTACGACCCTGATCCAGGTGATCGTCTCCACCTACCTGGAGGCCAAGGCCACATTTGATGTCAACAATACCTGGGATGATGTCCCGTTTTGAGAAGCGAAGAAGGTGACAAAAATGAGCAAAAATTTTATGACCATGCACGGCGACAAACTGGTTGCGGGCGGTTTTCCGTTCCTGCCCATTCTGCCGGGCGAGAAATTTCCGGGCCGCTACGAACGGGGCAAGTGGTTCCCATACAAGGGGTGGACCAAGCATGCTACCCGCGCCACCACAGTGCATGAATTGGCCGTATGGAAACAGTGGCCGGATGCAGGCATCGGCATCCCTGGTGGGATGGTGGCTGCTGTGGATATCGATATCGCTGGTGATGTCGAACTGGCGGATCGTCTCCATGCGCTGGCGTTTCAGATGCTGGGGGAGACACAGGCCGTGCGTATCGGGCAGCATCCCAAACGGGTGTTGGTTTATCGGACGACGGTCCCCTTCAAGGGCATCAAGGCGCATCCGTTGGAGGTACTCTGCCAGGGGCAGCAGTTTGTGGCCTATGCCATCCATCCTGGCACTGGCCAGCCATACCAGTGGCCGGTCAAGTCCCTGTCCGATCTGACCTTGGCTGGTCTCCCTGCCATCAGCGAGGAGCAGTCACGGGCGTTCATTGATGCGGCACTGCTGTTGCTGCCGGAGGGGATGCGTCCCACCCGGTTGGAGCAGAGTCATGCCGATCTTCCGGCGCATTCGGCAGCAACCGGCACGTATCATCCCGGTACCGAACAGGCTGGCACGCCAGACGCGGTAGCCGATGCCCTGCGCTACATCGTCAATGCCGACCTGTCTTACGATGACTGGGTGCGCATCGGTATGGCCATCAAGGGTGCCTTGGGAGAGGAGGGTGTCTGGTTATTCGCCGACTGGTCGGCATCGTCCTCCAAAAACGTCGCCGACACCACCGCCCGTGCCTGGGAGAGTTTCCATCCCACCAGTATCGGTGCGGGTACCCTCTACCATCTGGCCCAACGCAACGGTTGGAAGCCAGACGCTGAGCTGGTGCTGAATCCGGCCAACCACCATCCCGGTCCGCATCCGGCAGCGGGTTTGTTGCAGAAAATGCAACTGCCTGCGCCGCCACCTGCGACGGATGCCTTGCCGTTCCTGGAAACTCCAGGCTGGGACGTCACCGATATCGATGGGGTGTTAGGCCTGTTGGTGGACTACATGCTGGCCACTGCTACCCGCCCGCAGCCCATCCTGTCCGTTGGCAACGCACTCTGTGCGTTGGGTGCGCTGATGGGGCGTCGCTACCGCACCGAGACCAATCTGCGCTCCAACCTCTACATCGTCGGTATCGCCGACAGCGGTTCTGGCAAAAACCACAGCCGGGAGGTGATCACCAATCTGTTTCACCAAACCGGCTTGCAGAAGTATTTGGGAGGTAACCGCATCGGTTCCGGTTCGGGCCTGTTGCGTGCCATTTACGACCACCCAGCCATCCTGTTCCAGCAGGATGAATTCGGCATGTTCTTGCAAGCCGCCGCCGACCGTCGCCGTCAGCCCAGGTATGTCACGGAGATTCTGGATGTGATGACAGAGCTTTATTCGTCTGCGTCCACCGTCTACCTGGGGATGGAGTATGCCACGCCAGACAAGAAAGTTGGCCGAAAAGACATCCATCAACCCTGCCTCTGCTTCTACGGCACGACGACGCCGGTCACCTTCTGGTCGGCTTTAAAAAGTGCTCATGTCGTTGACGGTTCTCTGGCTCGTTTTCTGATTCTGAAAACCAGGGATGACTATCCAGATAGAAACGCAGCGCAGGACATCTCACTGCTGCCGTCAGATACGTTGCTGAGCGGATTGTTGTCCATTGTCGAGAATGGCAGCCATGGGGCCGGCAATTTGGCTGGCACGACGGTCGATGCCACTACCGCCGTCCAGCCGTTGGTGGTGTTCATGGCAGAGGAGGCCAAGGCTCTCTTTGCCGCTTTTGGCGAGCAGTTGAACAACCGGTTGCGACAGGCCAGAAACACCACCTTCACACCGGTTCTGGCCAGAGCGTGGGAGAACGCCGCCAAGGTGGCTCTCATCCGGGGGGTGTCAGCCAATCCGTTCGAACCCGTGATCCGGGGCAGTGATGCCGCCTGGGCCATCGCTCTGGCCTGCCACAGCGTCAATACCTTCATTGAGGATGTGGCCCACAACATCGCCGACAACCAGACGGAGCAGAACCACAAACGAGTCGTGGAGATTATCCGCAAAGCAGGCCGGAAAGGCATCAGCAAACGAGATCTGACCCGGCGCACCCAGTTTCTGGACCAGCGGCAACGGCAGGACGTTTTGCAAAGTCTCATGGATGGCGGCCAAGTCCTGGCAGAGGCACAGCCAACCCGCACAGTGCCGGTAACGGTGTATCGGGTGGCTTGATGGCTTTATCCGGAGGAGGTTTTTTGTTCATTCCGTCAAAAAATGGCTTTTTGGCGGGATGAACGGCACATCGCATTGATTATTAATTGAAATTTTAACTTGGCGTATTCGTCAAGAAGGAAATTTTGACAGATTTTATCGGTTATTTTATTGATATTAAAATGAAAAACAGAAACACGTCACTGTTCAACTGTATAATAAAAAATAAAAGATTAAAAAAGCTGCGCTATAATATAAACATTAATAATCTATAATACTATAAAAACGCAATAAGCATGCCAACATTAAGTCATTGGTTAACCTATATTCTTTTTATAAGGTTGACGAGTGACGGGTTTAGAATTTTCTTTTCTATATTATTTAGTTAAAGCCGTTCCAGGTGTCAGATTTGGCTCTTTGACGCCTTGGCGGGCATCGAAACCACCAACGCTGCAGAGCGAGGGAACCAGGGGAGGCCCCCCCAATTCCATCGCCCTCACCAATTTCACCATGAGGAGTGAGGATGATGGCTGTTTCGCAATCCGCGCTGCAGAGCGCACCTATCAACCAGTTGATTCCATTGGATTTCGATGAACACGCCGTGCGTGTCACCCTCGACGAGTACGGCGCACCGTGGTTCCACGCCAACGACGTCTGTCGGATTCTGGAGTACACCAACCCCCACAAGGCATTATCGGACCATGTCGACGAGGATGACCTAACAAAACGTGAGGCCATCGACAGTATGGGACGGACTCAACAGACCAACTATGTCAACGAGTCCGGTTTGTACGCACTGATTTTCGGCTCCATCAAACCAGAGGCCAAACGCTTCAAGCGATGGGTCACCCATGAGGTGTTGCCGAGCATTCGCAAGACTGGCGGATATGGCAACGCTGGCTCAAACCATCTCATCGCTGGATTTCTGCATGCCGTGCAGGAACTGAAACAGATAGCACAGGAGTTGAATCGCCAAAACGGACCGGACACTTCTGACATGCCATCGCGCCAGGAACTGCGTCTGTCTCACACTCGCAGGGCGTTGACCTTCCAGCAGGCTATCCGCCCAATACACATCGAATACGACAAGGTCTGGACAACGACCCTGGCCATCAGCGAAGAGTGTCAAGTCAACCATTCCTACCTCATGCAACTGGTAGAAAACCTGCTGCGTAGCGGGTTGATCCAGCGCAAAGACCATGACCGTATCTACTTTTTTCCGGACCATGCGTGCAGTGCTCAGCAACTACATTGCCTGACGGAAGATGGTTTCCATGCGCTCTGGCAGCATGTCGAGCGTACTCATACCGCCGAGGAGAAGGCAAAAACCAATCTGAGTGATGGCTGCGAACGCATCAACAGGATGTTCGCATTGCCCAATCGTGCCAGGGGGAGAAAAGCACAGCATATCCCTGCCAAGGAACTGGGTGGATTGATCTTGAGCCTGGACAATGTGGCAGCAGACTTGGCCAACGCAGTTGCAAGGAGTGGCCACCATGGATGATACCCGTACCATTCTTGCCCTGGACCTGGGTAGCAAGACAGGATGGGCATTGTACCAAGCGGACGGCACCATCACAAACGGCACGGTGGAGTTCAAGCCTGGCCGGTTCGAGGGTGGCGGTATGGCCTTTGTCCGGTTCAAGCACTGGCTGGATGAGGTACTGCGCTTCACTGGTGGCATTGACAGCATTTTTTTCGAAGAGGTACGTGCGCATGCCGGTGTGACAGCCGCCCATGTCTACGGAGGGTTTCTGGCGCACCTGACCGCCTGGGCTGAGCAGCAGAAGATCCCGTACCGGGGTGTGCCGGTCGGCACCATCAAACGGCACGCGACGGGGAAAGGCAATGCCTCCAAGGCGGAAGTGATCGAGGCCATGCGGCGGAAGGGACACAACCCTGCCGATGATAATGCCGCCGACGCGCTGGCCATCTTGCACTGGGTGAGGGACGAGGAGGTGATGCCATGAACGGCGGACCAAGACTGCCTCGCTCTTGCCTGTCGCGGCTCATTCCGCACAAGCCAGATCCGGAGCAGCAGAGGAGGGAGGGGTGGCACACCCACGGCGTATTGGTGGTGGCCATCGATGACAGGCGGCTTGGTTGGCCAGAGCAGGAGATGGTGAAGCATCTGGCCAAGAAGCTGTTCGGGCAGAAAGTGGTGAAGGAGGTGCAGTATGGACGGTAAATGGACGCCGAAAATGGTCGCCGACCAACTGGAAGAGGCCGCCAGTACCCTCTATCGGTTGCCGGAGGTGAGACCAGCCGGATATGGCTTGGGCTGGCCGCAGGTGATTCATGATGCCATGGAGGTCAGCGACTGGGAAGAACCTCCCTTGGTTCGCCCTGGCCCACCAACAGCGGATGCCATTGCCAGGATGGATGAAAGTCTGGAATGGCTGAGATGGCTTGAACGAGATGACGTCCGGCTGCTCTGGTTGCGGGCGGAACGCAGGCCGTGGAAGGAGATTTCTCGTGCGATGGGCAGTTGCCGCACGACGGTCTGGACGAGGTGGAAGGAGGCTTTGCTGCAGATTGCCGTCCGTCTCAACATCGCATCTGAAAAAAAGATGTTTGAACGCCGTGTTTGAACATCTTTTCTTTGAACATGCAAGGCCGGGATATGGTAGTCTCCGGGTTACAATGGCGGAAGCACACGCACGAGGCTCCTGCCGAACATGATCGGCTATTCGAACCCGCCCAGGGAACACCCTCGGCGGGTTTTTTATCGTGTGCAAAAAAAAGATGTTTGAACACGGCGTGTGAACATCTTTTCTTTGAACATGCAAGGGCGGGTTGTGGTAGGCTCCGAACTACGATGGCGGAACGCATGCACCGCCGCACGGTTGCAGATTTTGACGACCCACCCAGGGGAGACTCAGGGTGGGTTTTTTATTGCTCCGGGTAGCGGGGCAATGCAGGAAGAATTTTTCCCGAACCTTCCGAGTCCTCCCGGCGATCGCTTTCGAGTGGTCCCTGCAACCTCCCAGGTCAATGTCGGGAGGCCTCTGGAGGTGGCAATAGACGCGGCCACGAAAAATTGATCATCAATACACCACGACCACCCGCCCAGGGAGACCTGCGGCGGGTTTCTCATTTTTTGGGGAGCAACCATGCCATGCAGCCCGAATCCACAACAGATTTGCTGACGGTTAAGTCGATCATCTCTGTTTCCAATGGCACGGCAACCATCTCGTCCACGACTGTAGCAGAGTTGTTCGACAGGCAACACAAGCATGTCTTGGAAACGATCAGAGGGTTTGAAACCGGGACGGATGATGGTGTCAACGGGCCGGTTTTTCGGCCCGTTGAATATCAGGACAGCAAAGGGGAGATGCGTCCGGCCTACCAGATGAACCGCGATGGTTTCCTTTTCTTGACGCTCGGATTCACCGGCAAGAAGGCAGAAGAGTGGCGGTGGAAAGTGATCAAGGCCTTCAACGCCATGGAGGATGAACTGCGACGGTTTCGGGCCGCAGGATTGCGGTTGGAGTCACCGACACTGGTTGATGCACTGTTCAAGGGGCAGGTGTCCATTTTCACAGCCAAGCAGATTCAGTCACTGCCGGAGGAGGAGCAAGAGCAGATTCTGGAGTTGCCGAAAAAGGAGATTGTCCGGGCGGTCAGAGAAATGCGGCAGGCCAAAACGGGCACGCAGGCAGCATTGGCCGGATTGACCGGCAACAACGAGTGGTACACCCCCTCAGAATGGATTGAACGGGCCAGACAGGCGATGCGCTCCATCGACGTGGATCCGGCGTCCAACGCTGTCGCCCAAAACACCGTACAGGCCTCTGAGTGGTACGACCAGGAACGGGATGGTTTACAGCAGGAGTGGCATGGCAATGTCTGGCTGAACCCTCCCTACGCACGGGGGCTCATTGAAGCCTTCGTCGAAAGACTGCTGGAGCAGTACCAGACAGGGAACACGCAACAGGCCATCGTCCTGGTAGACAACCGGACGGACACCCGCTGGTTTCAGCAACTCTGCTCCGTTGCCTCTGCAGTGGCCTTCACCAAAGGCCGTGTCAATTTCTACAACGAGACGGTCGAGTCATCGTCTCCTGCCAACGGGAGTGCCTTCATCTACCTGGGGCAGAATATCCATGCGTTCAGACAGGCTTTCGAGTCGCATTGCCTGGTTCTGTTCACCATTCACTGCTGAACCAGGGAGACGAGTCATGGGCCGAGCAAACCCTCTGCGCTGGGATTGCGCTACCAGAGGATGCTTCAACATCAGAAAACGTCCCAAGATTGAGGTGTTTGCCGAGTGTTTTCCCGGCAATATCCAAATGGGAGATGTGGACGGCATTGTTGAGATCAACGGGCAGGTGCTCATGCTGGAGTGGAAGGAGTTTGAGCCGATCAGCACCGGACAGCGCATTATGTACCGGCGCATGACGGAGTCTCCCCATTGCCATGTCATCGTGGTCGTTGGTGATCCAGAGACGATGGTTGTTGAGAAATACACCTATTTCCAAGGTGGATCAATGGCGGAATGGTTGCCCGGAAATCTGGATGATTTGAAGGAATTTATTCGAAGTTGGGTGCGATTCGCCATTCAACCTCGTTCACCACCTCGAACCCACCCAGGCATTCCTGCGGTGGGTTCACACTTTTCTGGAGGTCACCATGATGGGTTTGAACCCACAACAATTCCGCAGCCTGATCATCCGGCCAACCCTGCGCCGACTCGATTTGTGGAGCGTGGCGGCTGAGGAGTTGCTGCTCGGCACCGCAATTCAAGAATCTGCACTGCACTACCTGCAGCAGATGGATGGCGGTCCTGCGATGGGGCTCTGGCAAATGGAACGCGCCACGCACGACGACCTCTGGCTGAACTTCCTGAACAGTCGGACAAAGCTGGGACTGAACGTTTTGGGACCATACACCAAACCGGAGGCGACTCGCATGGTTTGGGATTTGTCGTATGCCTGCGCAATGTGCCGAATCCACTACCTGCGTTGTCCAGACGCTTTGCCATCCGCAGGCGACATTGCCGATCAGGCCGCCTACTGGAAGCGGTGGTACAACACTCCTCTCGGAAAAGGCACGGTCGAGCAGTACCTTTCCAACTGGCACAACGCGATGGGAGACATGCCATGACAAACACGCCCTGGCCCCACTTTTCCGAGGCCGAACTCGCCTGTCACTGCGGGTGCGGCAGGCAGGAGATGGAAGACAGCTTCATGACTGAGCTGGAAAAATTGCGCACTGCTTTTGGACAACCGATGGTGGTGACCTCCGGGTTCCGCTGCCCGAACTACAACATGCAGGCATCCCACACGGGCCCGTGTGGTCCGCACACCACGGGCAAAGCTATGGATATCCAAATTTCCGGTGCGGATGCCCACCGCTTGCTGACTCTGGCCCTTCAGCAAGGCTGTTTCACCGGCATTGGCGTCAGTCAGGTCGGGCCGCACAACACCCGTTTCATCCACCTCGACACCATCGAACCCAGTCCAGGCCGTCCTCGCCCGACGGTCTGGACCTATTGACCACAAAGGAGAAAACAGCATGGCGAATTTTCTGAACCGTTTCCGCGAGCCCTCCACCTGGGCTGCCCTGGCGGCGTGTGCGGCTCTCTTCACCGGACATGACCCGACCGCAACCGTCAACACCACCATGCAGGTGGCTGGTGGATTGGCCTCCCTGGCCGGGGTGTTCCTGTCCGAAAACAACAACACCCCTCCCAAGAACCCGTAGCGCACCGTAAAGCACCCCCAATGGCTGGAAGGAGGACTCCCCGATGGAATTGAGCGACAGTGGCTGGTGGCAGGTTATCACGGCATGGCTGGTGACCCTGCTCACCGGCGCGACATTCTGGATCTCCTGGGGTCTGCACCGTTCGTTTGTGACACGGAACGAATTCACCGTCTCGGAGCGGAAAAACGAGGAACGGGACATCTCCATCGAGACCCGCCTCACCAAGCTGGAGACGCAGATGGAATATTTCCCGACCTCCGAATCGCTGGAGGCTGTTCGCAACCAGTTCACCCGGCTGCATGCCGAAATGGACGGGTTGCGGGACACGATGAACCGTATCGACCAGAGATTGGGGGTGCTTTACGAGTTCCAACTCAACAAGGAACCAAAATGACAAAGAGTCTTGCCACGCTCACGGCGGAACTGCGGCGGTTGAGAGTTTTGCAGACGCTGCACAACTCTGCCGAGTACACCGCCGACTTGGAAATGCTGTGCGATTATCTGGTGGTTAGCATGCTGCTGCTGATTGAGGATGCGGGTTGGCTGGAAGAGCATGGTCTGGTCGAGTTGGACCAGATCGACGGCGTGACCTCGGTACGGTTGACCCGACTGGGCAAGGATGTGGCCATGGGGAGGGAGCGGATTCTTGGTGTGCGCAGGCCGGAACCGCAGTTGTCATGATCAGTGTCCGATTTGACAGTTCCGGCATTCAAAGGGCCTTCAGCGACATGGCGCAGCAAATTCCTGCTGCTGCCTCCATGGCTCTCAACAGCACGGCCCGGGTGGTAGAGAAAGAGTTGAAGCGGACGATGTATTCGATCTTCGACCGCCCGACGCCGTTTGTCATGGACAGCCTGCGCACCATCCTGTCCAGTGAGCAGAACCTGCAGGCCAAGGTCTGGTTCAAGAATCCGCCCAACATGGGGGACAAAGAGCATTGCCTGGCACCGCAGGTTTACGGTGGCAGTCGTCCATTCAAGCGGTTTGAGCAAATGCTCCAGAATGTCCATGTCTCCAGAAGTCTGCCGCGTGGCTGGTTCGCCGTTCCAGGACCGGCCGCCCGCAAAGATTCCTATGGGAACATGTCTCGCGGACAGATCGTCCAGATCCTGTCGGCCATGCGGGCCTTCAGCGAGGTGGGGTTCAACATGAACCGCCGCGACAAGGGGATGGGTGGTCGGGCCAGGAACAACCTGCAATACGTGGTCATCCAACCCGGTCGGAACAGCAAACTGAAGCCGGGCGTTTGGGTGCGGGGCCCGAACAACTCGCTCAGTCAGGTGCTGGCCTTCGTGCCGAAAGTTTCATACCGCAAGCGGTTGGCCTTTTTCGAGATCTCCCAGAGCGTCATGGAACGGGAGCTGCCGGGGTATTTTGAGAGGGCAATGCAGAAGGTCACTGCCCGGCGATGAATGGGTGGTCGCCCAGAAGGACAATGAAATGATCCATTATCACGGCATTCCGTTGTCTGGAGGCAATGAGGTCACCATAAGGGTCATGGCCGGCAGGCATGTGTTTGCAACCTTTGCCGACCCCGCTCCGCTGGCAGCCGTGGCGGACATGTGTTCGACGTTCGCACTGGACAATGGCGCATTCTCGCACTGGAAGAGAGGACAGCCTGTTGACTGGGAAAAATATTATTTGTGGGTTGGCGAATGCCGTGCAGCACCAGGATTCGACTGGGCGGTGATACCGGACGTCATCAACGGCACAGAACAGGAAAACGACGATCTGCTCGGGGCATGGCCTTTCCCAAGGCACGAAGGGGTGCCTGTTTGGCATCTCCATGAATCTCTGGATCGCCTGCGCCGACTGGCAAGCGAATGGCCGAGGATTGCGTTGGGTTCGTCAGGATCCTGGAGCACGGTCGGGAATGCTGATTGGTGGGGCAGGATCAACAGCGCAATGAGTGCCATTTGCGCGGACGGCAGGCCCATTTGCAAGATCCACGGTTTGCGCATGCTCTCGCCAGCCGTTTTTACCCATATTCCATTTTCCTCTGCCGATTCAACGAACGTGGCAAGGACTCTCGGTTTCGACTCCCGGTGGAAAGGGACATATCAGCCGGGGACAAAAGTCGGGAAAGGGGTTGTGCTGGCTGAAAGGATTGAATCACACCAGTCACCTTCTTGCTGGAGAAGGCGCGATGTTCACATCCAAAATGTTCTGTTTTGATGTGTCAGATTTGCCAGCTTTCAAGCAGCCTTGCAAACGGCTGAGGGGGGTTCAAGGGAGTGGCCAGGAAACCGCACTTTGACAAACGGTCGGATTTGCCAGATTTCAAGCGGCCTTGAAAACGGCTGAGGATATTTCAAGAGCAGGTCGAGAAGGTGGCTGAACCGCCATACGTCGACAAGGTTTCCCGAAGTGGCTGGACTGCCGTAGGTCGACAAAGTTTGGGAGAACCATGAGCCCGGCCTGCTGTCGACAATCATTCCCAAATCAGGGTGTCTGAGGACCGGCCCAGGTCGACAATCATTTTCGGTTCATGTCGGCCTGAGGAACCGTCCAGGCCGACAATGATTGTGGGTTCACGGTGGCCTGAGTGTCTGGCAAGGTCGATAATCAATTCCGGTTCATGTCGGCCTGAGGAACCGCCCAGGTCGACAATGATTGTGGGCTCATGCTGGCCTGAGGGTCTGGCAAGGTCGACCCTCAGCCCCGGCCCAGGTCGGCCTGAGGATCGGCCCAGGTCGACAATCAGTCCCGGCACATATCGACAATCATTCCCCGTTCAGGGTGGCCTGAGGATTGGCCCAGGTCGACAATGAGCGTGGGCTCATGTCGGGCTGATGGTTGGCCCCTGTTGACACTCAGCCCCGGCCCATGGTGACCTGGGTGTCTGCTGAGGCCGACAATCAGCCCCGTCCAAGGTCGACAATGAGTTCCGCCCAGGTCGACAATCAGTCCCGGTCCAGGTCGACGATCAGCCCCGGCCCATGGCGGGCTGAGGATCGGCCCAGGTCGACAATCAGCCCCGCCCGAGGTCGACAATCAGTCCCGGTTCAAGGCGGGCTGAGGATCGGCCCAGGTCGACAATCAGCCCCGCCCGAGGTCGACAATCAGTCCCGGCTCATAGTGGCCTGAGGATCGGCACATGTCGACAATCATTCTCGGTTCGATGCGGCCTGAGGGTCACCTCAGCCATTGCCTGATCGGCACCTGAGCGTGGCCTGATTGCTGCTGAGGTATGCCTCTGAGGGTAGACTGAACACCGCTTCAGCCACTACCTGACTGGCACCTGAGCCGTGGCCTGATTGCCGCCGAGGCACGCCACTGAGGGTGTGGAGAGGTCCACCTCAGTCGCCGCATGTCCGGTACCTGATTGCCGCCGAGCCATGCCACTGAGGGTGCGAAGATGTCCACTTCATTCGCCGCATGTCCGGCACCTGATTGCCGCCGAGTCATGCCACTGAGGGTCGACTGATTGCCACATCAGCCGTCGCCTGTCCGGCACCTGATTGTCACCGAGTCATGCACTGAGGGTGTGGAGAGGTCCACCTCAGTCACCGTTCGAGCGATACCTGATTGCCGCCGAGGTGCGCTGCTGATGGTTGTCTGATTGCCACCTCAGCCGTCGCCTGTCCGACACCTGATTGCCGCCGAGCCATGCCACTGAGGGTGCGAAGATGTCCACTTCAGTCGCCGCATGTCCGGCACCTGATTGCCGCCGAGTCATGCCACTGAGGGTGTGGAGATGTCCACCTCAGCCACACTTGTCCAGCACCTGATTGCCGCTGAGTCATGCCACTGAGGGTGTGGAGATGTCCACCTCAGCCAGCAACTGTCCGGCACCTGATTGCTGTCTGAGTACGACATGAGCGTTGGCTGATTGCCACCTCAGTCGTTGGCTGAGCACGGCCTGATTGCCGCCGAG
>PEAG01000181.1 GCA_002753505.1 Magnetococcales bacterium HCHbin5
CAGTCTCCTTGAACCCTCTGGTAGACGAGGCACCTGTTGGATTCTGGTTCAAGGACCACTCCAATACGGTTGCCCCAACGCGATATCCCCGATTGCCGTGATTCATCTCAACCGGCTCGACAAGACCATAAACCTCCAACACCCGGAGCATGTCGTCGATCAAGGTGTTGTACATATTGCCATCAAACTTTTTTGGATAATCGGGGTTTCCGGCTCCCCATGTTGCCTGACTCTTCAGACGGGTACCAAACCGGGAGCGATAGGAAATGTGGACGGTCGGCACGTCAAATTTGGCCGTTTGGGCTTTTGGACGGGGAATCATGATGGTTGCGGCCATCGGACTCTCGTCCTCTGACAAGCCCCAGGGTTCTTTTAAATCGGAAAAACTGCGGTTGCGGACCTGCTCCAGGTAATGGATATCGAGGTAGATGGTCTTGATGGCCAAACCACGGCGCATGGTGTCAAGCAGCTCCTGAACCAGCGATTCCCGGAGTTCTGGATTTGCGCTGGCCAGCAGGGGATGAGAGGTGGACCATTCGTTTTGATCCCGGGCACACTCCGCAAGAGATTGGTACTGGATTTTGAGCAGGCGCAACTGTTCCAGGTTGGGATTCGTGATACGCCAGCCCCGGCGCAGGTCGTGATACAGCCGATAGCCAATCACGTCGCGCAGGGTTTTCTGGGTGTTCTGGGCCTTGGCCCCCTTGGCCTCCGGGTTGGATGAATAATCGTCTGGCACAAGACGCAAATGGTCCACCACTCGTTGGGTCAGGGTATCATCCCGCAACACTCCGTCCGGTTCATTCTTGATGGCGGCCAGCAGGGCACCCCGCAAGAGTAAAATCTGGATAAAATCGTTAAAATGTCCGGCCTGCAATGAAGCATCCTGACGATTATCGCTGAACCCGAGCAGCTTCTTGGCCTCCTTTCCCAACCCTTCCGATTCACACAACAAATATCTGAGAGATATTAGGGTGAGCACGGTTGTTGCGGAACTGCGTCCCTCACTGCTCAAGGAGGAGAGTTTAGTCAGGTCGCTACGCACACTGCCGTCATAGCTCACGCCGCACTCAGGATGGAGGCAAAAACGGAAGGAACCTGGGATATACCAACCGGACATTCCATCGGTTTGGGACTCGCCCTTGGTATTGAGTTGTAATGGAATAGGGCGATAACGGCGATAGTAGGGTTTCAGACGCGCATCGCCACTCTCGAAATCAAGCCATTCCTCAGGAAAATGCTCCTCCATGCCCTGTGGGTTAAATAGGCCATCCGGGTCAGGCATGAAAAATCCGGACTGTATGCCATCCTCTTCGTTGGCACGCTCGGACAGCTCACGCGGTGCAACGACCGTTACTTGTCGACTCTCGGTGGTGGCCCAAACGGGCAAATATTCCTGCCCACATTCCCGACAAAACACGCTGTTGAAGAGGAGTTTGTTGCGTTCCCCAGGTTGGAATTGCTGGCCATCAACAGTCAGGTAGCGGCGTCCCGCAGGCTCAAGGGTGGTGAACAAATTGCCTGCCCCGGCAATAAATTGATGCAGTCGAAACGCAAACAGCGGCTGTCCTTGGGCGTTCTTGGTATGAAAAGCGAGCAGGAGAAAGCGGGCCAGGTATACCTCACAGGTTTCCAAGGGGAGATTTGTTTCATCGGCAAGCCGTTCAGCCGCATGGAGCACTGTTTTTGGTCGGGAGGTGCGAATAAGCTTTCCATCAGGCAGCCCGTCTGCTTTTTCCAGCCCCAGATTTGTTTCCACCCAAATGGCCAGCGGATGATGGCTCATCGCCTCGTAGGTAGGCGAATCCGGAAGCCCTCTTGTGATGGCCTGGGCCAAATCCTGGGGCGTAATCTCAGCAGGCGTTACCCGCTCCAGTGTTTCGGTCACAACATTCTCTGGTTTTACCGCAGAACCGAACAACCGGCTGGCCACCTCCGCTACCACCCGACTGCGGTCTGCGGACGTTCCCTCGGTGGTCATGGTGGCCGAGGTTCCGACACATAGGAGTTTGGAATTCAGCCGTTCCCGCACCCGTCTGACCAACATGGCGACATCGGCCCCCTGCCGACCACGGTATGTATGCAACTCATCAAGAACCAAAAAACGCAGCCCGGCGGCATGTTTGATGACAGCCTGATCGGGGGGATTATGACGGGTCATGATCAATTCGAGCATGACATAGTTGGTCAGGAGGATATCAGGCGGGGATTCAGCGATTTTCTGACGATCTGGCTCGGACTCCTGCCCCGTGTAACGGGCGAAGGTAACAGGTTCCTGATTGGCTGCATAACCAATGCGGAGAAATTTTTCCAACTCCTCCATCTGGCTGTTGCAGAGGGCATTCATCGGGTAGACCACAATGGCAGTAATACCCCCCTGTTTCTTCGCTGCGTTCTGGCGCAGAACGTGGTCAACGATGGGGATGAAGTAGGCGAGAGATTTGCCGGAACCCGTTCCGGTCGTCAAGACATAACTTTCACCCCGTTGGGCGATTCGGATGGCCTCTTCTTGGTGCTTGTGTACCTTCATCTGGATGCCAAGAGATCCAGGCTTCTTTTGGATGCGGAAAATATTTCGGCATTCCGGGTGCAGGAGTCCCTCGGCGACCAGATCGTCAATCCAGCCTCCCGACACGAAACTTGGGTTCAATTGGATGAGAGGGGCTGGCCAGAAACGACCTTTCCCATACACCTTGTCGACATAGCCCCTCATGTCGTCGGCCAGGATTTTGGTAAAACTGCGGGAGAATTGCTCGTATTTATCGATCAATTTTTTTCGGAATTCGAACACATCCATCAGGCAATCTCCCGATGCAATACCCAGTTTGTAACCATTC
>PEAG01000182.1 GCA_002753505.1 Magnetococcales bacterium HCHbin5
GGGGTTTACGTCCGTTTTGCCCAGTTGGTGGCCGAACAGAAGGTCTACTTCCAGGGGTTTCGCTCCCTGGCCTTGCCGGAGCAGGTGGCTTTCTTCGAGGAGAAGATGAAAGCTCCTGAAGTGGCTGAGGTGGAACGGATGCAGGGTGTGGCATTCAAGCGCGGTGTCTCCGGACCCCTGTACCAGCTGCTGAGCCAGATGAATCAGAATATGGCGTTGCGGGGCATCTATCATACGGTTAAAAACCTGTTGATCCAGGGTGCCCTCTATGGGCCGGAGGGGGGGATTCCCCAGCTGGATGTGCAGGCTAAATACAAGCAGCAATTTGAAGGGAGTTTTCAATCCATTTCGGGCATCATGGCCAAAATCCGCGCCCTGCCCCCCGAGTCGTTGAGTCCCGAACAACGTCGGGATGTGGAGACTATCTGGGATAACGTAGAGGCCTACCGTCGGAGCATTGATCTCATTATCGATCTGCAAAACCGGGGCAAGACGCTACAGGAGATTGATGGGGACGCCAATGCCGGGGTCAAGATCAACGATGATCCGGCGGATCAGGCCATGCACCGACTGCTCAACTCTACCGCGGCGGGTCAGTTTGATGTCGATCCCAATGTCTGGTTCAATACCATAACCGCCAAGATTAATTTGCTGAAAGATGTAGAGGATCGCCTCTCGCGTGATCTGGATGAGCGTACCGAGCGGTTGGGGGCAGAGGCCAGCCGGGCCTACACTGTCTACCTGTCGGTGACCGTTTTTGCAGCACTGCTCAGCCTTTTTTTGAGTGTGACCATTTCCCGGCAAATTTTCCGGCAGGTGGGTGGCGAGCCGGTGGCGGTCATGGCCATTGCCCATCGCCTGGCCGAGGGGGAGTTGGCGATCCATTTTGATCAAAACCAACCGTCGCAGGGTATCTACGGCGCGGTACGTCATATGGCGGAAAATTTGCGCCAGACGATGGAGGTGATCATCGACGTGGGCAGTCAGATGGTTGTCAAGAGTCAGGCGGTCAGCGAAGTGGCCCAGACGGTCTCCTCGGGTGCCACTGAACAGGCGGCCTCGGTGGAGGAGACCTCATCGGCCATGGAGCAGATGACCGCCAATATCCAGCAGAATACTGAGAACGCCATCACGACGGAAAAAATGGCGCGCCAGTCCGCCCAGGACGCAGAGGCGGGTGGCCAGGCCGTGACCCAGGCGGTGGCCGCCATGCGGGAAATTGCCACCAAAATTTCCATCATTGACGAGATCGCTCGCCAGACCAATCTGCTGGCCCTGAATGCGGCCATTGAGGCGGCCCGAGCGGGCGAGCATGGCAAGGGTTTTGCCGTGGTGGCGGCGGAGGTGCGCAAGTTGGCCGAGCGCAGTCAACAGGCGGCTGGGGAGATTGGACGGCTTTCCAGCTCTACCGTGCAGGTTTCTGAAAAGGCAGGCCAGTTGTTGGCCCGTCTGGTGCCCAATATTCTGCGTACTGCTCAACTGGTGCAGGAGATCACCACCGGTTCCCAGGAGCAGGCTGAGGGGGCTTCTCAGGTCAATCAGGCCATTCAGCAATTGGATCAGGTGATCCAGCAGAATGCGGGCATGGCGGAGGAGATGTCCGGGACCGCCGATGAACTCAACGGTGAGGCCTTGCGCCTTCAAGAGTCCATCGCCTTTTTCAAGGTGACAGCAACGGGGCGCAATCGCTCGTGATACCTGTGGGCCGGGGGGGCAGTGTGCCTGCATCAACTCCTGTCCCGGTTTGACCTCGTGTTATCAGGGTTTCGGGCGTTGGCGGGGGTAGAGGGCGTAATCCTGGCTATTCCAGGGATATATTGGTTAACAAGGTTGTGGAGAACAAAAGATGACTACTCAGGATACCAACCCTTCCCCCATTGTCCGTTTTCAGAAACAGAAGGGGTTGCTGGAAAAGGTGGCAACGGTCAGCAAAGCGGGTTTTGCCCAGGTGACCGATCAGATGGGCCAGTTTTCTGTTGGCTTTGCCTCTTCCGTTACCCAGGCCTTTTCTGCCCAGGAGCGGCTGTCACCCCAGGACAACCTGCTGGGCATCAAGCCGTTGCAGGAGGATTACCGTCGCATCGACCAGGAGACCAAGGCAGTATTGCAGGCTGTCGGTGAACTGGTGGCACAGCAGTCCGGTATTCAGGATCAGTTGCGTCAACTGACAACCTGGGCTCTGGACCTGGAACAGGATGCCCTGCTGCCCACCATGGCTGAACAGGTCAGGGCCCAGGTCGGGAGTGGGGAGTTGGAGCGACAGACCCTGGGCACCATTGTCGATAGCCTGATGACCCAGATTCGCACCCTGATCCGGGAGATTCTGCTCGCCACCCAGGACTCTTCTGCCTTGTTGGGAGAGACCTCCCGTCGTCTGTCCGCCGACCTGGAGAGTTCCAAACACCATTTTTCCATGCTCAAGTCCCGTTCTACCGCCATCATGAAGCAGATGGTGGATCGGGTGCAGGCCATGAGCAACCGTTGCGGCTCTCTGGAGGAGCAGGCGACTCCGGTCAACCGCATTCTGTTCGAGATGATGCAGAGCATTCAGTTTGATGACATTACCGCTCAACGTATGGAGCATGTGATTGCCACCTTGAACCAGGTTGCCCAGCGGGTGACGGAGGGCAAGCTGAAAAACAGCGACAAGCGTTGGGCGGCCATTGCCACCCGGATTGCCGAAGAGCAATTGGGGGGGCTTACCAATGATCTGGTGGAGGCTGTTTCTTCCTTGCGGGAGCGGTTGGGTGCGTTGGAAGCCATTGCCGGCGAGCGCAAACAGAACATGGTCGCTGCCCGTGAC
>PEAG01000050.1 GCA_002753505.1 Magnetococcales bacterium HCHbin5
CCCCCACCCCCCCATGCACCCCTGCTCGCCGGCAAACAGATCGCCATCGCACGGGATGCCGCCTTTTGCTTTCTCTATCCCGCCAACCTGGAGTGGCTGACAGAACAGGGAGCCACCCTGCACTTTTTTTCCCCTCTCGCCGGGGAGCCCCTGCCCACCGCAGCCGATGCGCTCTGGCTGCCGGGGGGATACCCAGAACTTTACGCCGCTCCGCTGAGCCACTCAAAAAGCTGGCCCAGTTTGCGACAGGCAGTCCATGCCGCCCTGCCCGTTTTGGCCGAATGCGGCGGCATGATGGCCCTGGGAGAGAGCCTGACCGACCACGCGGGTAACCGTTGGCCCATGGCAGGCCTATTGCCCATCCACACCCGCATGACCGGACGATTGGCCAGCCTTGGCTATAGACAAGAAATATCCGGGGTCCGAGGCCATGAATTTCACCACTCCGTGCGGGACGCCTCCCCACTGGAACCAGCCTTTCAGGTGGAACGCGGCGATGCTGGTCTGCGCCACCTCCAGCTGCGGGCCTCCTATATCCATTGGTATTTTCCCTCCCAACCGGCCACGGTGGCACGCTGGTTCTCCAACAACGTGGGATAAGACAAAATTTTTTGGCAAACAGTGGATTCCGACGCAAAATACTTTATCATGAGAGGTCGGGTAGCCATTCATCCGGCTGTTTTCGACCTACCCCCTTACAGAACGGTGTCTTACCATGCTGGAACAGGCCAAACAGACCCTTTTGTTGGAAGCAGATGCGGTGCGCGCCCTGGCGGATCGGCTGGACGACCGTTTTGTCCAGGCGGTCACACTCCTGGAGTGCTGCCAGGGTCGCATCGTGGTGACCGGCATGGGAAAATCCGGCATCATCGGGATGAAAATTGCTGCCACCCTGGCCAGCACCGGCAGCCCCGCCTTTTTTCTCCATCCGGCAGAGGGCAGCCATGGCGATATCGGCATGGTGACCCAACGCGATGTGGTGCTGGCCATCTCCAATAGTGGCGAAACCGCTGAAATCATTGCCCTGCTGCCCACGCTCAAGTTTTTGGGGGTTGCCATCATCAGCCTGGTGGGACGTCCGAACTCCACCCTGGCCCGTATCAGCACCCTCACACTGGATGTTGCCGTGGAACGAGAGGCCTGCCCGTTGGGCCTGGCCCCCACCTGCTCCACCACCGCCGCCCTGGCCATGGGCGACGCCCTGGCCGTCGCCTTGCTGGAAAAACGGCAGCTAAGCCCCGAACAGTTCGCCCTTTTCCACCCCGGTGGCGCGCTGGGCAGAAAACTGCTGCTGCGGGTCGCGGACCTGATGCAAACCGGCTCCAAAATTCCCCTGGTGGCCCGCGACGACTCCATGCAAATCGCCATCCTGGAGATGACAGCCAAACGGTTGGGGGTGACCGGCGTCACCAACGTCAACGGTTCACTGGCCGGGATTATCACCGACGGGGATCTGCGCCGCTGGCTGGAACGGGATACCTTGTCACCCAATACAACCAACCTGCTCTCCCGCACAGCCGGTGAGGTGATGACCGTGAATCCGAAAACGATCGCCGCCAATGCACTGGCAGTGGAGGCCCTGCGCATGATGGAGGACAAAAAAATCACCACGCTGTTTGTCTGTGAGATGGACAACCGGCCTATCGGCCTGATTCACCTGCATGACATACTGGGAGCCGGATTGCTGTGAGCCGTTCTACCCCCCCCTGGCCCGCAGAACGGGCGGCCGTCATTCGCATGGTGGCCCTGGATGTGGATGGTGTATTGACCGATGGCGGTATCTACCTGGATAATGCCGGCGTGGAGAGTAAACGGTTTTATGTGCGGGACGGTCTGGGCATCCGCATGCTGCGGGAAGCGGGGCTCTCCGTGGGTTTGCTCACCGCCCGGCACTCCCCGCTGGTGGCTCAACGCGCCAAAGAGCTCTCCCTCTCCTTTGTCCATCAGGGCATCAAGGATAAGTGGTCCTGCCTGCAAGAGGAACTGGCCAAAGCCCACCTGGATCCGGTACACTGTGCCTACATGGGAGACGATCTGATCGACCTTAAGGTTCTGCAAAAAGTCGGTTTATCCACCGCCCCAGGCGATGCCGACCCGGAGGTGTGCCGACGGGTCCATTGGGTGGCCGGGGCATGGGGAGGACGAGGGGCCGTGCGGGAACTGGCAGAAAATATATTGCGGACCCAGAACAGATGGGACAACATACTCTCGGCACTCCTGCAAGAGCCGTTTTCTCCTCAGGAACAGTGATGAAAACACCGGTAAAACTGATATTTATCGCCTTGCCCGTCATGATGGTGGCCGCCGTCTCCTGGCATCTGCAACATCCGTCGCAGATGATACCCGGTGAGGCACCGTGCCCGTCCCTGTTGGTCACGCAATCAGGAACCGTCGTCACCAGCCAACCGACCTATGCGGACGATGGCAGTTGCGAACGGCCACGCTCTGACGCTCAGAACGGTGCCGTGGGAACCCGGGTCACAGAGATCCACTTGGTTCAATTTGACGGGGATCGTCCCCAATGGACCCTGATAGCTCCCAGTGCCCACAACAGCGGGGAAGAGCATATTTTGATCCATAAACCGGATCTGACCCTCTTCAAAAAGGATGGACAACGCGCCTCGGTAACCTCTGTCGAAGGGTTTGTCGACAACCGGTCACAGGCCATGGTATTTACCGGTGATGTCGTGGCAACCAACGACGGCCAAAAACTTTCCACGGAGATCTTGCGTTTTGATCCCACCACACAAATACTATACACGGATCAAAAATTTTCACTGGTCAGCAGGGAAATGGAGCTGGAAGGCATTGGCTTGACCCTCTACCAGGCAACCAGAAGGCTGGTCGTTGATCATCGGGTCAAGGTTCATTATTTCCCCTCTCAGGAAGAGACTATCCGTGAAAATGCCAACCCCGAACATTCCTGATCAGCCCGGGCGTGCCGTCCTGATGCGGTGGTGGCGGTTGCCTCTCGCCATTTTTCTGGGGATCCTGCTGGCACCAGGCCTGTCGGTCGGATATGCGGCATCGCCAGAAACAGACGACCTGACCATCACCTCGGATCGCATGGAGCTGGATGATCAAAAACAGGTTGCCATCTTTGCGGGCGATGTACTCGCCAAAGAAAAGCGGCTGCAATTGACCGCTGAAAAAATGACTGTCAACTATCGCAAAAGTAACAATGACACGCGGGATACACCCCCAAAAAAAAGCAGGCAGGGTGGTGTCGAAAAAATTCGAGCCGAGGGTGACGTTGTGCTGCTGCAGGGGGAAAGCAAGGGAACGGCACAAGAGATGATCTACCTGGTGGAGCAGCAAACCCTGGAGCTGTTGGGAAAGACAGGCAATGCCTCCATCCTGCATGGCAATGACCGGTTGGAGGGCAGGCGTATTTTTTTGACCATTGGGGAAGATCACACCATATCCAAAATATCTGTGCAAGGCGGCAAAGAGCGGCGGGTTTCCGCACGCTTCACCCCGACCGCAACAGAGGATAATAAACAGCCCCCCCCGCATTTGCCGGCTCACTCCCCCAAGAGATCCGCCAAGCCCACTGTCAAGCTGGAACAGGAGCCGTGAATATATTGGCGGGGTCACCCCCTTCACCAAAAGGAGGAGCGGAGGAGATGAATCCTGCCAGTCGTTGCGAGCTGGAGGCGAGCCGTTTGGGCAAAAGTTTTCGCGGCAGGAGGGTTGTCTCACACGTAGACCTTTACCTCTCTCCTGGTGAGGTGGTAGGGTTATTGGGACCCAATGGGGCCGGCAAGACGACCACCTTTTACATGTTTGTGGGTCTGATTGCCCCGGATGAAGGTGCCATTCGTCTGGATGGACAGGATATCACCCGTATGCCCATGTATTTGCGTGCCCGGCGGGGGATCTCCTATCTGCCCCAGGAGCCGTCTATTTTCAGAAAAATGACGGTACGGGATAATGTGCTGGCCATCCTGGAGACCCTGCCCCTGGCCAGAGAGCAGCGACTGGAACGGTTGGAAGAGCTGCTGAATGAACTGGGGGTGTTGTCGTTGGCAAGAACGCCAGGATATGCCCTCTCCGGCGGGGAACGCCGTCGGGTGGAGGTGGCCCGTGCCTTGGCCATCGAACCGCGCTATATTTTGCTGGACGAGCCTTTCGCCGGGGTGGATCCGTTGGCCGTGGAGGATATTCAGGCCATTATCCGTCATCTGCAGGAGCGGGGTATCGGTGTCCTGATTACGGATCATAACGTACGGGAAACCCTTGGCATTTGCAATCGGGCCTATATCCTGTCGGAAGGCAGGGTTTTGGCGCAGGGGGTGCCGGCTGAGGTTGTCCAGAACGACCTGGTGCGCGCCCTCTACTTGGGCAAAGATTTTCAACTGTAGTCTCACGAACGGAACAAAGGATTTTTCATGGCGTTAGGTTTGGAACTGAAACTGCGGATGGGCCAACAACTGGTGATGACACCACAGTTGCAGATGGCCATCAAGCTGTTGCAGATGTCCAGTCTGGAACTGGCGGACTATCTCCAGGAGGAGCTGGACAAAAATCCCCTGCTGGAACGGGAGGAGGAAAAACCTGACGACGATCTCGGCGGCATCACGGGTCCCATCTCCGATGGTCAGGCAAGCAACGACGACATGGCAGACGGGGCCAGTATCGAACCCATGGAGAACGCCCTCTCCCAGGATCTGCCGGTGGATGCCTCCTGGTCCGACATTTACGGGGACAATCAGGGCTCGCACACATCACAGCAGTCGTATGATGCCCCATCCGGGACAGAAGCTCCGCCGTTGGAAAATACCCTGGTCCACAGTGAAACCTTGTTGGACCATTTGGTTTGGCAATTGGGTATCTCAGCCCTGAACGAACGGGAGCGCATGATTGGCACCGCCATCATCGATACCATCGACGACAACGGCTATCTGACAACAGATTTGCAGGCCATTGTCGACATCACCCGTTCAACAATGGACGAGGTGGAAGATGCCTTGATCCTGATCCAATCGTTTGAACCTTCCGGGGTGGGAGCCCGCAACTTGGCAGAGTGTCTGCTGTTGCAACTGAAGGCCCGCAAGTTGGCGCATCACCCCTACAGTACCCTGCTGGAACACCTGGAAGATCTGGCCCGCCGGGACTTTCGCAAATTAAAGCGACTGCTCAAGGTGACCGATGATGAGTTGCAGGATGCGGTGGAGTTGATTCAGTCGCTCAACCCCAAGCCCGGCCTGGCCTTTGGCAGCGATCAGGCCAACTATATCTCCCCCGATGTCTATGTGCGCAAACAGGATGGGCAGTGGGTGGTGGAGGTCAACACCGAGAGCATGCCGCGCCTGCGTGTCAACCGGGAGTATGACCATGCCTTGAACGGTCGCATCTCCCCGCAGGACAAACGCTTTCTGATCGAAAATGCCCGTTCCGCCCAATGGTTGATCAAAAGCCTGGAGCAACGGTCCAGCACCATTTATCGGGTGGCGGAGAGTATTGTCCGTTTTCAACAAAATTTCCTGGAATATGGCAGGGAACATTTAAAACCATTGATCCTCAAGGATGTGGCAGATGATATTGGGGTACACGAATCCACCGCCTCTCGTGTCACCAGCAACAAATATATCCACACCCCGCGCGGTATTTTTGAATTAAAATTTTTCTTTTCCTCCTCTCTTGTTTCTCAATCAGGGGAAAATCATTCGTCGGAGGCGGTCAAATTTAAAATTCAGAAGTTGGTGGAGAGTGAATCCACCCACCGACCCTATTCGGATGAAAAAATAGCCAAACTACTTAAAGAACAAGGGATTATTGTTGCTCGCCGCACGGTTGCCAAGTACCGGGATATTCTGAACATCCCCTCCTCCTCCAGACGCAAGCAACTGGGAACCGGCAGCGACAGTTAGCTTTTAACTCCATTTTTCTCCCCTTCCAGCCACTGGCAGGATCATGAATATTTCTCAACTTGTCACCCCTGCGCGGGTGGTGGCCGAACTGAACGGAACCACCTCACTGGAGGTTCTGTCGACTCTGGCCCATCTGCTGGCCGATGAACTGAAACAGGCCCCGGCCCAGGAGATATTGGATCTTTTTGTTGAGCGGGAACGATTGGGCAGCACAGCCGTTGGCAAGGGGGTGGCCATTCCACATGGTCGACTGGCCGGTCTGTTACATCCCGTCGCGGCATTGGGACGTTCCAGCCGGGGGGTTGGCTTTCACGCTCTGGACGGTGAACCGGTCTATCTGTTTATTGCCCTCCTCTCCCCGCTCACACCGAATGAACTGCACGTACGGGCACTCTCTGTCATCAACCATCTGTTGCACCGGGAAACCTTGCGCAATCGTTTGCGGGAGACAACAGAGTCGGCCTCTCTCTTTCGAATCCTGGTTGCGGAGGAAGAGCATTGATCAACGAACCCAACCCCCTGCTGCCAGATGCGCCAGCCACCCCTGTGGGGAACGGCAACGCTCCGATGCGTATTCGTCATCTGGTACTGGTGACAGGGCTTTCGGGCGCAGGCAAGTCCATTGCGCTGAAATATCTGGAAGACATGGGTTTTCTTTGGACGGACAATTTGCCCCTGCCTCTGGTGGCGACCTATCTTGCGCATTTGAACTCAGAAAACCGCCCCAATCTGCGCGTGGCTGTGGGTATCCATTTACGGGAACCCGATTGTTTGGCATCCTTTCAGAGTTTTCACCAGCAACTGACTGCACTGGCCGACCATACGGAGTTGCTTTTTTTGGAGGCCAACAGTGAAACCCTCATCAACCGCTACCAGGAGACACGGCGGCGACATCCGATGGCTGGGGAACGGACGGTCCGGGAGGCCATTGCGTTGGAGTTGGAAAACCTGGAGCCGGTACGCGCCATGGCGGATTTGGTGATTGACACCTCTCGCACCACCACGATACAACTTAAAGAACGGCTGGATCAACTGTTTCAGGAGCTGTTTCTGGAGCGGGTGAATGAGTCGGAGTTGATCATTTTTATTCGATCTTTTGGCTTCAAGTTTGGGGCCAATACCGATGCAGATATGGTATTGGATGGCCGTTTTCTCCCCAATCCCTATTATGACCCACTGTTGCGCCCTTTCAGTGGTCAGGATGAACCGGTCATTCGCTTTCTGGAAAAGGAGGGTGAAGCACTCTCCTTTCTTGATCGGCTGCAATCCTTGTTTGATTATTTGATTCCCCGGTATCAACGGGAAAAAAAGCGTTATTTCACGGTGGATATTGGTTGTACCGGCGGTTATCATCGCTCGGTATTTCTGGTGGAACAATTGGCCAGGCGATTGCGGGAAAGAGGCTTTTTAGTATTGATGCGGCATCGGGATTTGCATCGTTCCCCGCCCCGCTCAGCAGAAGCACATTAATACCTGTTTGAGGGCAAGCATCCGGGGCAACACCCATCCTAGGAATCAAAGGACAATCCGATGAAAAACATATTTCAGAACATGTTCAAAAAAATCAAGCCAACCCATACCGAAGTAGAAATGGAGCAGAACATGGCTAACAAAAAAAAACCGGTAGCCGCTTCCATCCTTGAATGGGAGGGGCTGAACAAAAAAATGTTCGCCCATCTGTCGAAGGGGGAGTATGCCCGTGGTGCGATGGTTGCGCAGCAGGCTCTGGCCATTGCAGTAAAAAAGGCCTCCCCGGATCATCCCAACCTTGCAGAGAGCCAGCAAAATCTGGCGACGATTTATCTGGCTCAGGGCAAACTGGTTCCTGCGTTATCCCTTTTCCAACAGGCGTTGGCCATCCGGGAAAAACGTTTTGGGCCTTATCATCCTGCCGTGGCTGAGACTTTGCACGGCTTGGCTCTGGTCTTTCAGGAGCAGGATAGAGATATTCCGGCCCTGTCACTGTTGAAGCGGGCGTTGACCATCCGGGAAAATCGTTTTGGGCCGGATCACCCGGAGGTGGCCAAGAGCATCAGCGGATTGGCCACGCTTTACCTGAAACAGGGCAAACCGGTTCCAGCCTTGTCGCTTTTCAAGCGTGCCTTGGCGATCCGTGAACAGAGGTATGGTCAGGAGCATCCGGAGGTGGCGGCCAGTGTGCATCAGTTGGCACTCTTTTATGCCAACCAAGGCAAAAACATTCCAGCCTTGTCGCTGTTCAAGCGTGCCCTGGCGGTCAGGGAGCGGGTGTGCGGTCCCATGCATCCCGATGTTGCGGAAAGTTTAATGGGTCTTGTTGCGCTCTATCAGAAAGACGGCAAAAACGTGGCTGCGATACCCCTGTTAAAGCGTGCCCTGCTGATCAAAAAACGGGCATTGGGCCCCAATCATGCGACGGTTACCGCTCTGACAGAGCAGTTGGCCCTGCTCACCCAGGGAGTGGGCGGTGGGGCATCCGCACCTGCCCAATGAAAATAGTTCACACCTCGGATTGGCACATCGGGCAGATGCTGTGTGCCCGCAAACGCCATGAAGAGTTTGAAGCCTTTTTGGCGTGGTTGGCCGCACTGATTGACCGGGAACAGATTGATGTGTTGTTGGTGGCAGGGGATGTTTTTGATACCCCCCTGCCCGGCAATCGGGCTCAGGCACTCTATTATGGCTTTTTGTCCCGGGTGGCCCACTCCTGCTGCCGTCACGTCGTGGTGATCGGGGGCAATCATGACTCCCCCTCTTTTTTGAACGCTCCCAAAGAGTTGCTGCGTGCGTTGCATGTGCATGTCGTCGGTGCAGCGAGTGGTGATCCCGCGGAAGAGGTATTGCTGCTCCGGCAACCGGATGGCCGCCCGGAATTGATTGTTTGCGCCATTCCCTACTTGCGGGATCGGGATATTCGGCTGGCGGAAGCCGGCGAAAGTATCGAGGAGAAAGAGCAAAAAATCCAGGAGGGCATTCGTCGGCATTATGCCGCCGTGGCCAAATTGGCGGTGGAGCAGCGGCAATCTTTGGGGGTTTCGATTCCCATCGTTGCCATGGGACACCTGTTCACTGCTGGCGGTCAAACGGTGGATGGGGATGGGGTGCGGGAGCTCTATATCGGCTCTTTGGCCCATCTGCCGGCAGCCCAGCTGCCGACTGCGTGGGACTATCTGGCCCTGGGACATTTGCATGTGCCGCAAAAAGTGGGCGGTTCCGAATGGGTACGCTACAGTGGCTCTCCGTTGCCCATGGGGTTTGGTGAGGCAAAGCAGCAAAAGAGCCTCTGTCTGCTCACCTGCATCGAGGCCGGGATAGCGGTCACCCTGTACCCCGTTCCTGTTTTCCAGCCGTTGGAGTCCGTCCGGGGCAGTTGGCCGATGATTGTGGAGAGGCTGCGTGCGCTTGTCGCCGCCGGTTCCCGTGCCTGGTTGGAGGTCATTTACGAGGGAGAGGAGCGGTTGACCGATTTGCGGGAGCGGTTGGAGCCGTTGGTATCGGGCTCGGCGATGGAAATTTTGCGGATCAAAAACAGTGCCCTGTATACCCAGGCCCTCTGTCAGCAGCAGGCGGACGAGACGTTGAACGACTTGGACCTGTATGAGGTTTTTGATCGCTGTCTGGCGGCCCATGGAATTCCCGCCGCCCAGCAAATCGTCATGCGTCACACCTACCAAGAGGCGGTCACTGCACTACAGGAAGCGGACAGTCAGGCGGAATAGGGTGTTCTTTTAAACGATTGCAGGGGTCTGGGGACCGTCACGGTCCCCAGTGGGGTGCAGGGGCAAAGCCCCTGCTGTCTTGCGCGTTTTCCTAAAGCAAATTTTCGCAGAAAATTTGCGCAACGCGCACAAAACCTGCCCCGCAGGGGCAGACTCCTGGAGGGCGGCAGCCCGACGCGCACGGTTATGTTACGGAAAATGTTTGGATAAAAAACCAAAACTTGTGGATATGCAGATTTTTGTTTGACACAGGGCCAGGAGTGTTTTTTCTCCAAGCCATACCCCATTTGGCCAGCTCTCGGTCGGGCTGCCGCCCTCCAGCAGTGCCCCTGCGGGGCGTTTTGGGCGCGCTGCGCCCATTTGCTGCGCAAATGGGCTTTTGGGAAAGCGCGCCCGTACATGCAGGGGCTTTGCCCCTGCACCCCACCGGGGACCGTGACGGTCCCCGGACCCCTGCAATCGTTTAAAAGCAGTGCCCCTGCGGGGCGTTTTGGGCGCAGCGCGCCCGTACATGCAGGGGGGCTTTGCCCCTGCACCCCACCGGGGACCGTGACGGTCCCCGGACCCCTGCAATCGTTTAAAAAATGAACAAACGCAAAGGGATTGCATGCGCATCGTGCAGGTTGGTTTTAAAAATTTAAATTCGTTGGTGGGCGAGTGGGAAATTGACCTGACCCACCCGCTTTTTCTGGCCAACGGTATTTTTGCCATCACCGGCCCAACCGGAGCCGGCAAGACAACCCTGCTGGATGCCATCTGTCTGGCCCTTTATGGCAGCACCCCCCGACTTGGCAAAATCACCAAAAACAGCAACGAAATCATCTCACGACGCAGCGGCGAATGCTTTGCATCCGTCACTTTTGAAACCCAGGCCGGACGCTATCGCTGCCACTGGAGCCAGCACCGGGCACGACAAAAAGCGGATGGCGAACTGCAAGCCCCCAAACATGAAATTGCCAATGCTACCAGCGGCCAGATTATCGAGGCCAGTCTGCGGGGGGTCGAAAAAGAGGTCGAGCAGATCACCGGCATGAATTTTGACCGCTTTACCCGCTCCATGCTGCTGGCACAGGGCGCATTTGCCGCCTTTCTGCAAACGACTGCGGCGGATCGGTCCGAGATATTGGAGCAGATTACCGGCACAACCATCTATACGGAAATTTCCAAGAACGTACACATACGGCGCGGAGAAGAGCAAAAAAAAGCAGATCTGCTGTCGGCTGACCTTGCCCGCATGACCGTATTGAGCAGCGAAGAGGCGCAACAACAACAGGCCAGCCTGGCAGAAAAAGGACTCCGGGAGGCAACCCTCACCCGGGAACTGCTGCAAACCGGTCAGGCCATGGCCTGGCTGGAGGAGATGGCCAAACTGGCACAAGCGATCCAGGAGATTGAACGACAACAAGAGGATTGGCGACTGCGGCAGGAGGGGTTTGCCCCCAAGCGTGCGCAACTGAAACGCGCCAATCAGGCACTGGAACTGGCCGCTGACCACGGCGCATTGAACAATCTGCGCGCTGCCCAACGTACAGACCAGAACAACCACGCCAAAACGGTGCAGGAGCGATTGACCCGGGAGGCGATGGTCGTCCGCGCAACCGAGCGCAAACATCAGGCGGCCCGGGCATTGGAACAGTGCAAACAGGCACAGAAGGAGGGCCTGCTGGTCATCCAGCAGGTGCGGGGGCTGGATGTGCGCCTGGAAGAGAAAAAGGGCCCCATCCAAACCGGCCTCCAAACCCTGACTGAACAGGAAAAAGCCTGCAACAGCGTGCGCGCCACGCTGAAGAGCGACAGCACAACACTGGAGCAGACCCGACAGCAGCTCTCTGCAACGGCAGCAGAACGGCTTGCAACCCAACAGGATGCCGGGTTGGTGGAGTCGTTGGCCGGCATAAGCAACCGCATCGAGAACCTGCACAACCAACAGGCCCAACGGGCGGCCAAAGAGGCCGAACGGGCGGCCAGCCTTGCCCGGCGCGACGAGAACAACCAACGCTGGCAGAAGGCACACACCCACCTGCTCGCCTGCCAGCAAAAGCAGCAGGCCAGCCAACAGAGCGTTGACGAGGTGGAACAGGCCCTGACAACCATGCTGGGGGGGAGCGAACTGAGCGAGTGGCGACAAAATGCGACCGCTCTGCACGCAAAGAGCCTCCTGTTTGACAGCCTGAAGGAGGCGGTTCGCCGGCATGAAGAGGCACAGGAAAACCTGAAAAGGTTGGCGGCCGAACAGGATCGGCTGCAGAGCGATCAAAAAGATCTGGCCGCCGAACTGTCGCTGCAACGCGAACGGGAATCCGGGATCGAACTGAGAAAAAATCTTTTGGAAAAACAGGTTGCGCTGCTGCGACAGATTCAGGATCTGGAGGGGGCGCGGCACCAGCTTCAGGCAGGCGAACCCTGTCCGCTGTGTGGTGCCACCGTGCATCCCTTTGCGTCAGGCCACCAGCCACCGCCCGACGCAGCCCACGCCGAACTGGAGCAGACCCGTCAAGAGCTGAAAACAGCCCATGAGCGGGTCATTCAACTGGGCCAGCAGCAGATCGGACTGAACAAGGATCTGGAGCATCTGGCCAACCACCGCCAGCAGTGGTTGCAGGGGGTGACCCAGGCAAAAGCGCGGATTGCACACAGTTGTCAGGAGTTGGGGATCGTGGGTTCCGAGGCCGAACAGGCCGCTGCCTGGCCACGATTGCAGGCAGAGAACAGTCAGCAATGGCAACAGCAAAGGGAACGGCTGCAAACCGCAGAGGCGTTGGAAAAAAAGCTGGCACAACTGCGCCCCTCGCTGGCAAAACTATCCGAATTGACCGTGCAGGCCGAACGGGCAGCCGTGGAGGCGACCCATCAAAAGGCACGCGATGCAGAACGGTTGGCACAATTGGAGCAGGAAGCCATAGAACTGGAAAAGGCATGGCAACAACAGTGGACCGCTTTGCAGCAGTTGGTTGTCCCCTATGGGGTTGAGATCGAAGCCGTGGCACAACTGGGAGATCTCCACCAGGCACTGACCCGGCGACGGGACCAGTGGCAGCAGCGGGAAAAGAGGCAACTGAGGCTGACGCAGGAGGAGGCCCGACTGACCTTGCAAACGGAACATCAGCAGCAGCAGATTCGGCGTCTTGAAGAGAATATCCAAAAACAACGGGAGCAACTGACGGTTTTGCAACAGGAACGAAATCAGTTGCAGCAGGCGCGGCAAGCCCTGCTGGGAGATAAAAGCGCGGACGCAGAGGAGAACCGGCTGACACAGCTGGTAGCGGCGGCGACAGGCGAATGGGAACAGGCACAGCAAGGCGTTGCCGAAGCGACCCGGGCGGTGGAGATGCTGGTTGACCGTCTGGAGGCGTTGCAACGGGATATGACGGCTCGAACCGTGCCACTACAGCAGGCGGAGGCAGATTTTTCGGCCCAGTTGGAACGGGCTGGTTTTAAGGATGAGCCGGATTATCTGGCCGCTGTGCTGCCGGAAGAGCGGCGCAAGGAGTTGCTGGAACAGGCCCAACAGCTGACAGACGAACAGACCGCTTTGACGGCGCGAGAGCGGGATAAACAGCGCGCGTGGGCAGAGGCGCACCAGCATCCGGTTACCGAGCAAACCCATGACACTTTGTCACAACAGTTGGCCGATCTGCAGGCGCAGCAGCGGCAACTGCAGCAGGAGATGGGGGCCATTCGACAAACCTTGACCGCCAACGCAGTGATGCAGGAAAAACGGCAGGAATATGCTCAACGGGTGGCAGCGCAGCAGCGGGAGTGTGAACGCTGGGAGGCTCTGCATGGATTGATTGGTTCGGTGGATGGTAAAAAATATCGCAACTTTGCCCAGGGTCTCACCTTTGATCGCATGATCGGCCATGCCAACCAGCAGTTGCAAAAAATGAGCGATCGTTATCTGCTGATCCGGGATATGACCCTGCCACTGGAACTCAATGTGATTGACACCTATCAGGCCGGCGAGATACGATCCAGCAAAAATTTATCCGGCGGGGAGAGTTTTCTGGTCAGTCTTGCCCTGGCGTTGGGTCTCTCCCACATGGCCAGCAACAGGGTCCGGGTGGACTCGCTGTTTTTGGATGAGGGGTTTGGCACCCTGGACGAAGAGGCGTTGGAGATGGCTCTGGCAACCCTGGCCGCACTGCATCGGGAAGGCAAACTGATCGGCATCATCTCCCACGTCCCTGCCCTCAAAGAGCGCATCCAGGCTCAAATCGAGGTCACCCCACAAACAGGGGGCCGCAGCAGGATAAGCGGACCAGGATGTCGAAAGGTTGGTGCATAACGTGGCTGCCGCTGAACCAGCACAGGAGGATGGTAATGTCTGAACAAAGCGTTGAAGAGAGGTTGATTCGGAGAGAAGAAGAGATTTCAGCACTCCTGGAGGCGTCCCGTATTGTTCTGAGTCACCATGAGTTTCCCGTTGCCGCTCGTCTTATTTTTGATGCATGCAGTCGGCTTATTGGATCAACGGCTGGCTATGTTGCTCTGCTTACGGCAGATGGTGCGGAAAATGAGGTATTGTTTCTGGAAGCCGGCAATCAACCTTGCACCGTGGATCCCTCTCTGCCGATGCCGATTCGGGGGTTGCGGGCAACGGCCTACCACTCTTGTCAATGCGCGTATGACAACGACTTCCGTCACAGTCCATGGTGGGATTTCATGCCTGCCGGTCATGTTCATTTGCACAATGTGCTGTTCGCTCCTCTGGTAGTGGATGGCAAAGCCATAGGTTTGATGGGAATGGCCAACAAACCAAGTGACTTTACCGAATATGACTCTCGTCTTGCCTTGGCTTTTGGCGAATTTGCAGCTGTTGCTCTTCGCAACAGTCGTCAAATGGAAAAGTTACAGCAAAGTGAGGAACGCTTTCGATCACTGGTGCAGAGTGCTGTCGATGCCATCATTACTTGCGATGCGGAGGGGCTGATTATTTCATGGAACAGTGCTGCTGAAAGGATTTTTGGCTACACACATGCAGAGATCGTAGGACACTCCCTGGAAATGATTATTCCTCACCGGTTACGCAGTGCCCACAGGGCAGGGCTTGAACTCTTTTTACGTACCGGAGAAAAAAAAATTATCGGCCGAACGGTGGAAGTGGTTGCACTGGATAAAAATGGCCGGGAGTTTCCTGTTGCCCTGTCGCTGGCGACTTGGCGTGACAAGTATGGGACATTTTTCAGCGGCATTGTACAGGATATTACGGAACGCAGGAACGCCCAACTGTGTATCGATCAAATGCTGGCAGATATGGAAATACGGGTGTCAGAACGCACAAAGGAGCTTTTTCACGCAAAAGAGGCCGCCGAAACAGCCAATCGAGCCAAAAGCGAGTTCCTGGCCGCCATGAGTCACGAAATACGTACTCCGATGAACGTGGTGCTGGGGATGTCAGAAGTACTCCTTGAAACCCACCTGGATTCAGAACAACGCCGTGTTGTCCAGACCATGCACCGATCCGGCAAAGCCCTGATGGGTGTGATCAATGATGTACTTGATTTTTCTCGTATTGAGGCAGGACGTCTCCCGGTGTTGGAACAGCCTTTTTCTCCGCGCCAGGTTCTTCAAGAGACGGCTCGTCTGATGCGAATGACGGCAGAGGAAAAGGGGCTCGTCTTGCTGGAAGAGGTAGCACACGATGTTCCGGACATCATTCTGGGTGACGACGGGCGGGTTCGACAGGTACTCATTAACCTTCTGGGAAACGCTATCAAATTTACCCAATACGGGCATGTATCTGTTCGGTTGTCTCTTCATGTGCAGGAACCAGAGACCCTGTTGTTCCACGTGACCGACACCGGCATTGGAATCGCCCAGGAGCATGAGAATCATATATTCGGGCATTTTACCCAGGCAGACTCTGGCATTACCCGCCGTTACGGGGGGACCGGTTTGGGGTTGGCCATTTCCAAAAAGCTGGTTGAACTCATGGGTGGTCGTATCTGGGTAGAAAGCCAACAGGGACAGGGGAGCATGTTCTTTTTTACGCTGCCGGTGCGCGTGGCAAGTGCTGCAGTGCCCACGGTGGCTCCTGCTGAGGTGGGTCCGCCTGGATCGCCAACCCATGGACTCCGCATTTTGATTGTGGAAGATGCTCAGGAAAATCAGGAACTGATTCTGGCATACCTCAAGAAATCTCCCCATTACACAGCGATTGCCAATGATGGTCTTGAAGCCGTTGCGCGCGTGAAAGAGGAGTCGTTCGATCTTATCCTGATGGATATTCAGATGCCCAACATGGATGGATATGCCGCCACCCGTACCATACGTCAGTGGGAACGGGAGGAAAAAAAAGAGCCACTGATCATCATGGCTTTGAGTGCCCATGTTTCTGTCGACAGGAGGGAAGAGAGTTTGGCCGCCGGGTGTGATGGCCATCTTGCCAAACCCATCAAGAAGCAGACGCTGCTGGATGCCATTCAACGCATTTCACAATTCATCGGCAAGCGGGATCCGCCGGAAGATTCTCAGAATGCTCAGAAGGTTGGCAAACAAACCTTGCCAACACTGTTTGCCCCGGCGGAGCGGGCGAGTATGGAATCGATCCGGGAAAACTATGCCTGGTTCAAGGAAAATGAACTTCTGTCTGACGTCATCGACCGCATTTCTGGCATTCTGATGATCCTCAATCGGGAACGTCAGGTGGTCTTTGCCAACCAGGCTTTGGTGCGTGCATCCGGAGTGGGGGAAGATTCCAAGCTGCTTGGGCAGCGACCTGGAGAAATCCTTCATTGTATCCATGCCCATAAAACCGAGGGAGGTTGCGGTACCACTGAATTTTGCCGCAACTGCGGGGCGGTCAACGCCATCCAGGGAAGTCTTCAGGGACGCAAAGAAATTCAGGAGTGTCGCATCACCCAGGAAGAGGGATCGGTGCTGGATCTACGGGTTTTCGCTGAGTATATGGAGAAAAATGGAAGACAGTTTTCTGTCTTCACCGTGGAAGACATTGGCCACGAAAAACGCCGCCGCACTCTGGAACATATTTTTTTCCACGACATTCTCAACACCGCAGGCGGCATCAGCGGTTTTTTGGAATTGCTGAAGGAGGCTGATCCAGGGGAGTACAATAAACTGCTGGAGGTTCTGGAACGGCTGGTCAACCGAATGGTCAGGGAGATCACAGACCAAAAGGGGTTGCTTTTTGCCGAAAACCAGGAGTTGACAGTGCATTTGAGCCGTGTGTCGGCACTGGAGTTGGTTGAGGAGCGGATAGCAATGTACAAAGGCCACGAGGTGGCTGCTTGCCGGGAGCTGAAACGGGATCCCACCAGCAAGGATGGCGTTTTTGAAACCGATCCTGTCTTGTTGGGACGGGTGTTGGACAACATGATCAAGAATGCCCTGGAGGCCTGTCAGCCAGGGGATACCGTTACCGTGGGGTGCTCTCCCCGTATTGATCAGATCTGTTTTTGGGTTCATAACCCCGCGCCAATACCTCGGGAAGTACAGCTGCAGATTTTTCAGCGATCCTTTTCAACCAAGGGAGTTGGACGCGGCTTGGGTACCTACAGCATGAAATATCTGAGCAACCGCTACCTGGGTGGAGATGTGAGTTTTACCACCTCCCTGGATAATGGTACCACCTTCATCGGCTGTTACCCCTTGAATTGACATCTCCCGTGTCTTGGCTCCCGGTTTGACCGGACGCGGCAAGGCCGGATTGGTTTCATACCCATGATGCCATGCCGAGAGTGACTGTCTTGCCCCCGGTTGCTTAGAAACGGTCAGTTTCGGATAATGACCCAAGCAACCAACAAGAACAGGAGTATCGAACATGGGCAAACCATCCAATTTGACCCCGGAACAGCGCACAGAGATCGTATTGGCCTTGTTGCGGAGAGAGGAACCGGCATCTATACTGGCTCGTCGTTACGGTGTCAGCACCAAGACTCCCCGCGCATGCGGGGGAACCGGGGCCATGTTCCGTTGGCGTGGAAAAGGGCCGCAAGACTCCCCGCGCATGCGGGGGAACCCTTTGTCAGACAAAGCAGAAACCGCGAACATGGGGCCTATCCCCGCGCATGCGGGGGAACCTTCGCTGTGGAGAAACTCTGCCAGCGTGAAATGGGCCTATCCCCGCGCATGCGGGGGAACCGTTGTCAGGTGTGACCATGGGGATTGTGGATAGGGCCTATCCCCGCGCATGCGGGGGAACCAGGCTGAAAATGCGGCGGCGGCTGTGATGATGGGGCCTATCCCCGCGCATGCGGGGGAACCTGGGTGAGACGATGTTGACCAGACTGAAGATGGGGCCTATCCCCGCGCATGCGGGGGAACCTCGGTAGATGCCTGGGAGTAGGTGCGCTGCAGGGGCCTATCCCCGCGCATGCGGGGGAACCACCCCTGGCGTGACGACGCGGCCATAAAGGCCGGGCCTATCCCCGCGCATGCGGGGGAACCCTTTAGCCCCGTCTACTGTAAACAAGAATCCTGGGCCTATCCCCGCGCATGCGGGGGAACCTGTTTCTCCTCAGTCCAGATCGCCAAGCTCATGGGCCTATCCCCGCGCATGCGGGGGAACCATGTATCTGCGTCCAGGAACCCACGTCATCGCGGGCCTATCCCCGCGCATGCGGGGGAACCTCTGTTGAGGATTCTGTAATCAAGCCGGAATGGGGCCTATCCCCGCGCATGCGGGGGAACCACCCTCAACTTTATTGAGGAACTTGGAGAAATGGGCCTATCCCCGCGCATGCGGGGGAACCTTGCTGCGCCGAATACTGCTATC
Organism: Magnetococcales bacterium HCHbin5; assembly: GCA_002753505.1. Classification (GTDB taxonomy): domain Bacteria; phylum Pseudomonadota; class Magnetococcia; order Magnetococcales; family Magnetaquicoccaceae; genus Magnetaquicoccus. Next base: position 18,306 of record PEAG01000050.1, read on the forward strand.
AATGAACCGCGGGCCTATCCCCGCGCATGCGGGGGAACCATGGTGGTGCTGGTGGCTCTGCAGAAGCTGGTGGGCCTATCCCCGCGCATGCGGGGGAACCACTGTCTGGACCAGTGGAGATGCTGGAAGCGGCGGCCTATCCCCGCGCATGCGGGGGAACCTTAAATTCGTACGCGATACCATCGATCTCGATGGGCCTATCCCCGCGCATGCGGGGGAACCATGACAACCATGGGACAATCTCCTATAATCCAGGGCCTATCCCCGCGCATGCGGGGGAACCAAAGAGGCTACAAACGCGGATGGGCAGAAAAGGGGCCTATCCCCGCGCATGCGGGGGAACCATCATCCGGCAATGCCAGCCATGCGCCTCCAGGGGCCTATCCCCGCGCATGCGGGGGAACCGATGTTTTGTCGCCTTACCGTTTTTCGGACGAGGGCCTATCCCCGCGCATGCGGGGGAACCATATTAAGGCGATTAATTGCTGGGTTCCTGTTGGGCCTATCCCCGCGCATGCGGGGGAACCACACGTTTTTTGCCCATGCCAGCAGCAGGAATGGGCCTATCCCCGCGCATGCGGGGGAACCATTTGTGGATCCTCTCATAATTGGCGATCACAAGGCCTATCCCCGCGCATGCGGGGGAACCCAAAATCATAGCCATGTTTCAATTGATCGAAGAGGCCTATCCCCGCGCATGCGGGGGAACCTGTTGCGCCAATCCCTTTTGACAGCTTCATCTGGGCCTATCCCCGCGCATGCGGGGGAACCGCGTCGACCCGGTTGCTCATTCTCTTCCTCCTGGGCCTATCCCCGCGCATGCGGGGGAACCAGTGTATCGTCAAAAATACGTGACATTGCGGCGGGCCTATCCCCGCGCATGCGGGGGAACCTGCTCCATGCTCCACCATGGATTGTCGCGCCAAGGCCTATCCCCGCGCATGCGGGGGAACCACATCCCCTGACGGATCTTTTTACTCTCTCGGGGGCCTATCCCCGCGCATGCGGGGGAACCCGCCGCATTGATGGCATGCTCAGCCGCTTTGAGGGCCTATCCCCGCGCATGCGGGGGAACCCACCAGACGCAAACCGCCCAAGGAATGAGCATGGGCCTATCCCCGCGCATGCGGGGGAACCTGGCCAGGGCCTGGGTGTGGATCGGATCGGCGGGGCCTATCCCCGCGCATGCGGGGGAACCATTTGTGGATCCTCTCATAATTGGCGATCACAAGGCCTATCCCCGCGCATGCGGGGGAACCTCTGTTGAGGATTCTGTCATCAAGCCGGAGTGGGGCCTATCCCCGCGCATGCGGGGGAACCGCCGTGTATGCCCCTGATGGGGCAATGATCTTGGGCCTATCCCCGCGCATGCGGGGGAACCAGATTAAAAAAGCCAATGAAATCATAGCCATGGGGCCTATCCCCGCGCATGCGGGGGAACCAGTGTATCGTCAAAAATACGTGACATTGCGGCGGGCCTATCCCCGCGCATGCGGGGGAACCCACCTGACGGAAGGCGATGCAGCCAGTTTGCGGGGCCTATCCCCGCGCATGCGGGGGAACCCCTTGTCATCCTGGTATATGGCATCAGGATGAGGGCCTATCCCCGCGCATGCGGGGGAACCTCAATTTTCACCCCAAAAAAAACACAGATCTGGGGCCTATCCCCGCGCATGCGGGGGAACCTTTGACCGCTTGATCAAAATACGTTTTTTTGAGGGCCTATCCCCGCGCATGCGGGGGAACCTTCAGCGAATAGCGTCTCTTTTTTCGTAAAGCGGGCCTATCCCCGCGCATGCGGGGGAACCTCCACCCAATTGGGCCAGGAGAGCTTCGCGCTGGGCCTATCCCCGCGCATGCGGGGGAACCTGGTTTGCCTTATGGGAGTTGAAACGGTACATGGGCCTATCCCCGCGCATGCGGGGGAACCGAGGCTCGAGAATTGTCAGGACAAGTCACAGATGGCCTATCCCCGCGCATGCGGGGGAACCCCATTGCACAGCAAAAGGGGGCAGTTTTTGAGGGGCCTATCCCCGCGCATGCGGGGGAACCGTGACCTGCTGGAGAAGTTGATTCACGGATCGGGGCCTATCCCCGCGCATGCGGGGGAACCGGGGGTCTTTTTGCGTCTCTTTAAAAAACTGCGGGCCTATCCCCGCGCATGCGGGGGAACCCCCATTTGTCTGGTCTTATGTACATTTCTACCGGGCCTATCCCCGCGCATGCGGGGGAACCTCGTCACCGCAACCAACTTTGCTGGCAGATCGGGGCCTATCCCCGCGCATGCGGGGGAACCACGGGCATCAGCCGTGGTTCAATTTGCCCGTGGGGCCTATCCCCGCGCATGCGGGGGAACCAAAACTGTATGACATGGGATACGTGCGAAGCGGGGCCTATCCCCGCGCATGCGGGGGAACCAATAGAGAGCATTGCAAAGCCAGTGCTGAACTGGGCCTATCCCCGCGCATGCGGGGGAACCAGGGATCCCGTATGGAACGAGAACCAGCAACAAGGCCTATCCCCGCGCATGCGGGGGAACCGCCATCATGTCAAGCCGTCTTTGCCTGATCTGGGGCCTATCCCCGCGCATGCGGGGGAACCGAACTTGGTGGAGAATTTGATCGGGCAGGGGAAGGCCTATCCCCGCGCATGCGGGGGAACCACCTGATAATGCGGTCCTGGGTGGTTTGAGGCAACCCTATCCCCGCGCATGCGGGGGAACCACTGGGAGTCGCAGATGGCAGAAACAGATAGAAGGCCTATCCCCGCGCATGCGGGGGAACCCGCCCATCAGATTGCATACCCGGGCTGGTAGCGGGCCTATCCCCGCGCATGCGGGGGAACCTTGAAATTGCCGATCAAAACGGTATTGGAGGAGGGCCTATCCCCGCGCATGCGGGGGAACCATGGCCCATGCCCGTGGTTCAATTTGCCCGTGGGGCCTATCCCCGCGCATGCGGGGGAACCCAAAATCGCAGGGTAGCCCCCGGGGGGGAGGTGGGCCTATCCCCGCGCATGCGGGGGAACCTCGGATACGTCGCACCCCAAAAGGAGACGTACGGGCCTATCCCCGCGCATGCGGGGGAACCTTACAGCCCGGCTCTCATACGCGCCTTATCTGAGGCCTATCCCCGCGCATGCGGGGGAACCAGTCGCGGCGGTGTCGTACGAGTGCCACTCCGAGGCCTATCCCCGCGCATGCGGGGGAACCGGTCGCCGGTTGGGTCGCCGGTTGGGTCGCCGGGGCCTATCCCCGCGCATGCGGGGGAACCGTTATTGTGATTGATTTTGTCATTCTCCTTTGGGGCCTATCCCCGCGCATGCGGGGGAACCCTACCCCACTCCAGGAAAAAGCACTTCTCCTCGGGCCTATCCCCGCGCATGCGGGGGAACCTTCCATCCGCCTTCTGCTATGCCCCTGTTTTCGGGCCTATCCCCGCGCATGCGGGGGAACCCCGACTTATCCACAGGTTGCTAGGCTGCTAGGGGGCCTATCCCCGCGCATGCGGGGGAACCTCCTAGCAAGAAAACCCCAACGAAATCCGGTGGGGCCTATCCCCGCGCATGCGGGGGAACCTGGGAAGCGAATCCGTGGGTATGGGCGTATGAAGGCCTATCCCCGCGCATGCGGGGGAACCGTTTTGGTGTTGGCACGAGCAGGAATCATCCCGGGCCTATCCCCGCGCATGCGGGGGAACCAAATCTCCCGGATCACCAATGCATATCTTTTCGGGCCTATCCCCGCGCATGCGGGGGAACCCCAGTCGGAACTCCCCGCAAGCCGAGGTAAGTGGGCCTATCCCCGCGCATGCGGGGGAACCACTGTGAGTGACAACGTGGAATCTCGCCGCGTGGGCCTATCCCCGCGCATGCGGGGGAACCCTATGCGGGGATTTGATTTTGGCCGGATCTACGGGCCTATCCCCGCGCATGCGGGGGAACCGGTCACCGCACGACCTGATTGGATTTGATGAGGGGCCTATCCCCGCGCATGCGGGGGAACCTTTAACCGTTCTCATTCCTGTTTCTCCTTGGTCGGCCTATCCCCGCGCATGCGGGGGAACCACGCATTTCATCCTTCTCCTTCCGGTCTGCATGGGCCTATCCCCGCGCATGCGGGGGAACCCGTCACTCATCTTGCTGTAGCCGCTTATAGCTGGGCCTATCCCCGCGCATGCGGGGGAACCATTCCTGTGGCGCAATCATCCTTCCATTTTGCGGGCCTATCCCCGCGCATGCGGGGGAACCCCAAGTCGGTCCCGTCTCCAGCAGTGGTGACGGGGCCTATCCCCGCGCATGCGGGGGAACCGGATTCCCGGCAACAACATGGGGTCACCAACGGGGCCTATCCCCGCGCATGCGGGGGAACCGTCAATTCCTCACCAACGTACTCGGAGATCATGGGCCTATCCCCGCGCATGCGGGGGAACCATGAGAAATCACTGCTCCTACGTCGTACGAATGGGCCTATCCCCGCGCATGCGGGGGAACCAGCGCAAGATTCTCTCCATGGATGTTCCCGTAGGGCCTATCCCCGCGCATGCGGGGGAACCGTACCTCACAAACGCAACCGCCAGGCACGCCAGGGCCTATCCCCGCGCATGCGGGGGAACCTTGAGTTCGATCCCTACAAACCTCCTTCCCATCGGCCTATCCCCGCGCATGCGGGGGAACCGTGCGCATTTGCCTGCGCACCGATGGCCGGGAGGGCCTATCCCCGCGCATGCGGGGGAACCCCGGTCGCACATGGCGGTTTCAAAGTCGCCGGGGGCCTATCCCCGCGCATGCGGGGGAACCATATTAAGGCTGTTAATTGCTGGGTGCCTGCTGGGCCTATCCCCGCGCATGCGGGGGAACCCAGATCAGAGATGAAGATATTTCCATTGCGATCGGCCTATCCCCGCGCATGCGGGGGAACCGTATTGGAGAGCCTGGAGATTGGTCCAATGTCGGGCCTATCCCCGCGCATGCGGGGGAACCCCCAGACCAGAAGACCGCCCAGATGGTAAATGAGGCCTATCCCCGCGCATGCGGGGGAACCTGAGATTAAGCTATAGCTTATACCGGGATCGGTGGCCTATCCCCGCGCATGCGGGGGAACCCAGATACAGCAACCTGCAATGCCCCTCCGATGGGGCCTATCCCCGCGCATGCGGGGGAACCTATTGGATCAACTCCCAATTGCCGATAGACTCGGGCCTATCCCCGCGCATGCGGGGGAACCTTTGGCAGGGCAAGACCAACCTCGCGCCTGTTGGGCCTATCCCCGCGCATGCGGGGGAACCCTGGAAAGCAGCAGTCTTGCCCTTGTGCGGTCGGGCCTATCCCCGCGCATGCGGGGGAACCTTATCCCTTTGGGTGTTGTTGTGGCCGGAACGGGGCCTATCCCCGCGCATGCGGGGGAACCGCAAGACAAGATGGCTGGCTGCCAAAAGAGCAGGGCCTATCCCCGCGCATGCGGGGGAACCATCATCCTGCTCCAGGCTATAAAAATCGCCACGGGCCTATCCCCGCGCATGCGGGGGAACCCAAATGCCGTATTGCAGCAGTGCTGCCAATTCAGGCCTATCCCCGCGCATGCGGGGGAACCCCTGATGACGGACATAAACAGCCGTGGTACCGGGGCCTATCCCCGCGCATGCGGGGGAACCGTGGTATGCATCTGCCGCCTGTGCGGGCAGCAGGGCCTATCCCCGCGCATGCGGGGGAACCAACGATTTGTTCCAGGGAGCAAAGAGGGATGAGGGCCTATCCCCGCGCATGCGGGGGAACCCTTCTAAGCGGGCTTGGGATGGGCAGTAAGTCGGGCCTATCCCCGCGCATGCGGGGGAACCGTACTGTTCAATAGCGTCCACAGGTCTCGTGTGGGCCTATCCCCGCGCATGCGGGGGAACCTATACTCCTTACACCAATTGATTGGCATATTGAGGCCTATCCCCGCGCATGCGGGGGAACCCTTCTAAGCGGGCTTGGGATGGGCAGTAAGCCGGGCCTATCCCCGCGCATGCGGGGGAACCCGAAGCGACCACAAGAGATAAACCTTTATCGCGGGCCTATCCCCGCGCATGCGGGGGAACCTAGGATGAACCGGATTTCAGCCGCGTCTATGCGGGCCTATCCCCGCGCATGCGGGGGAACCAGGGAAAATATGTTAATCTCCTACGTAATCTAGGGCCTATCCCCGCGCATGCGGGGGAACCGTGCAAGTTCTCCGTCTGAAAAAGGAATCCGTGGGCCTATCCCCGCGCATGCGGGGGAACCTTGAATAGCTACTCCAACCGGTTTGTGAGTGGGGGCCTATCCCCGCGCATGCGGGGGAACCGTAATTTGCATGTAATTTCTCCTTTGGCTGTTGGGCCTATCCCCGCGCATGCGGGGGAACCTGAGTGACGACCCGATTCAAACGCGCCGGAGACGGCCTATCCCCGCGCATGCGGGGGAACCTGGCTTGGGGCATACGGCTACAGATTCCCGTAGGGCCTATCCCCGCGCATGCGGGGGAACCTCCCTGCCAACTCATCGGCTTTCAGCCACTCACGGCCTATCCCCGCGCATGCGGGGGAACCCCTAGTGGATAACTGTGGACTATTAGAGATATTTTGTCAAAGAGCAAAAGTAGATCCAAATAGAATCAGACGGGACTGATCGGTTCGGGCAATGCCCGACGTACAAGTAGCATGGCATTATGGGAGACTATTTCTTTCGGAGGTTCACCCAACGTGGCTAGACCAAGGCCACCATTCGCAGCACTGTCTATCCATGTCATGACGATACTACCTTGACGCAATTGGCCGTGCCAATCGCTCAGAACTCCCCATATTCGTGAGCGCACACCGGCACTGATGCGCGGGTGTGCATATACGCCTGGTGCGAGTTCCAGCATAATCGAACTGAGAAACCCGCGATAACGCCCTTCCACACAGCGTGTAACGACCACGAGCATCGGCATCAACCCATCTCCGCTTTGCGATCAATATCCAATAGCAGCTTGATCTTATCGATCATCTCAGGAATCACACTTCGTTGCCGCAACAATCGTGCTGCGCGTTGGCGCGTCAGCCTCTCCACGGACTTTCCGGTCTGGATGGCCTCCTTGGCAGCACCGAAAGCAATATCCAAGGTGACATCGTGCCGGTAGAGGTCCGCAATATCGAGTACAAATGACTGTCCCGAATCTTCATGAATGAACCCCAATTGCGGAATGGCACCAACAGCAGCCACAGCCACACTCGCGGCAGCACGCATGGCACTTGCGGCATGGTTGATCGCCTGATTGGGAAGATCGCCAACATTGGGATTTGTGCGTTCATAATGGCGACAAGTCCAGGCAATACCATGCCGCTCGGCAGCCAACTGGTAGCTGCGCTTGATTCGTGCTCCCTCTTGTCCGCGCAGCACTTCAATATCCCGGGTGCGCACGATCTCACCAAAGCGGATTGCATACATCGCTTGCGCAACTTCCATGCGCGTTTTGAGATTAGACCAGAGCGTCACCTGAGCACGCGCCAGAGCCGAATTGTCCGGCATCAGTGGCGGAGCTGTGTAAAATCTCACCCCTCCCTCACCAACGGCTGCCATCGCACAACCATGTCGTGCCAACAAACGCAGAGCATCATGTGTGACACTTGATCCAGGCCCCAATAGAACGATTGCCAGAGACTGATGCGGAATTTGATAGTCACCGGCGGTCAACTCTCCCCCACCAGCGGTCACGAAACGCAAGCAGCCCTCCTCAACCTCAAGACGACCCCGCTCCAGCCAAATGAGGCCATGCCGGTCAGAATAAGGAATACGTGCCTTTTCAAGGCCAAGACGCCCCACCAGCATCGTTATCGACCCTGAGCCGGACGCAGCAGTAACATGCCATAGCCATAGGCGGTATGCCGACCGATCCCCCTGGCAAGTTTCTCGGCAAATTTTCCGCTATCAGTAACCGTCAGTTCTCCTTGAAGAGAAACATCAGGTCCCTGCGCGAGGACAGAGCCATGCCTCAAGACGCGGACACGCTCAAAGCGCGTCATGCGGATGATTCCCGTCTGTGCCGCCTCGCCAAGGCGTTCCGTGAACCATTGCGCATAGATATGATCACGCTGCGGACCGATTCCGATCTCCTCCGGTATACCGTCGGGAAACTGGCGTAGCGTCTCAACGAGAAAAGCATCCACTTCCGCTCCCTTGCGTTTGAAGTTACCCACTGGCTGCCGGATGCGTCGCACGGGACGCACGCGAATATCGAAAGCCAGTCTTCGTCCCGTGCGCCACTCATCCGGCATGGACTTGACCGCCAAACAAGCTGGATCGCAGACCGCCAGGGTCTCCGGGCAAGCGGTCTCAAACGCTGTTTCCCTCAGGGTTGTCTGGTCTTGGACGGTGTAGGCGTACAGTGTTCCGACCCGTCCCTCCCGCGCCACCATCAGACGGAAAGGTTGCAGAACACCCTTGCCAAAAGTTTCGCTCAACAGGTGATGCAGGGCGCAACCTTCATCGGTGGCTAGATTGCGACTGGCAGACCAGTGGCGCAATGCACGCAGTTCTAACGGCAAGCTGATCATGTAGAGTGTACTCATATTGCCTGCTCCGGACTGATGAATCCTTCGACGATCTGACGGGTACCACCATGCAGGCCGGTGTGCCAGTTTCGGATATCCGGTAGGTTGATGATGCGGAGTACTTCTTCTCCTGCCTCCGGTCCCTCACCCAGAGGCCAGATCGCACGCAACCTCCTTCGTCCAGGGATTTGCTGCATGGCTGCGTAGGCGGTTGGCGCAGCAACGGATTCATGTCGGCGCAGAGGACCGCTGGGCAGACACGACTTGCGTCCGATGAACAGAGGCCGGGCCGGACGGTCAAGATGGGCCGAAAGTGTATCAAGATCGGGAACGTCAGAATCCGGCTCAAGGCGCAGAACAACGGTGACATGCGCATCCATATGGTATTCCCGACGACGGCGGTGGGGCGCGCCGTAGCTGCTCCCGGTTCGACCTTCTGGTTCACCCCACGTGGTCCAGCCTTTGTCGTTTCCTTCTAGCTTGGCGTTTTGGGTGTCTGTCAGCAGAGATGACGGACTTTCCCACTCACGGCGGGCCGCAAAGAGCAGGCGATCCTGGAGTTGTTGGTGTCGTACCCAGTCGGTGCGGAGATAACCCAACGCATTGGCAAACAGACCGGTCAGCATGGAGAGCGCGGGAAAATCGCGGGTGACGCCCATATGATCGACAGTCACCCCACCAAAAGCGATTAACGGGGCTTCCAGTGTGAGGATGAGCCATCGGTGGTCAGGCATTGGTGCCATCCCCGATCTGACTGGCAGCCCATTCGGCCAGAGTCTTGAGCGACAACCGTTCCAGACTGCTCGAAGAGGAGGTTTGCAGCTGTGTCGTTGCTGTAGAAAGATAGCGGCGCGATTCACCGGTGGCGTAGGCATCGTCGTAAAGGGCAAGTTGGTTGCCAAGTTGAGCAACCGCCCGTTCCAGATCGTGCGGTATGGCCCGACGAAAAGCAGTGGCCAGAGAACGCGGCTGCCGATCGCCTGATTCGATCAGCATCAGATCAGCGCGACCATACGGTGCGGTCGATCCGAGTTTGGCACCGGGCGAGACCTCTGCGACCAGGTGAATGAGATTGTGAACAACTCCTGCGGACAACTCCTTGTTACCGCCGCAATTGCCTACGAGGCCTGGCAAATCGATTACCAGATAGCCGTAGAAGAGACCGCAAGTCAGTTCGGTTTCTTGGATTGTATCGGCACCACCGTCGTCTCCATCCCGCTTGAGATCATCGACAGCGGTGAAATAATCACCTTCTGCTTCTGCGGCATGGACGGTAAATGCATGGGCGACATGCACTGGTGCCTCAATATTGGCAGCCGGATCGGATGTGACCATGCGACCAAAAAGGGCGGCACTCAGACCTCCCGGCAAGGCCGCGTTCTCGCTCATTGCCTTGAAGTTCTTATCTTTCGCCCATTCGGTAACGGCCTTTTCCGCTCCCTTGGCGTCGGTCACGGCGGCAGCTATCTTTTCGGCTTGCGCAGCCAGCCAAACCAATTCCGGTTTGCCCAGTAGCAGAGTCTGCCGACTTTTCTTGGTATCAGCTTTTTCACCATAGACCCACTTCTGAAATGCCAGATCCAGTGCTTTAACCACCTCCTCTGGATAACGCCCCTTAAGCGGTGCGATCACCTTTTCCGTCACCAGTTCGCGGGAGCGGAAAGAGTCAACATATCCCGTCAGCTTTTGGAGAGCGTGAGGATCCTTGTCAGCCATGCGCCAGTGCCGTTTCAGACATTGAGAGGAGATGCGCGTGCGCAGTGTATCGCCATAAGTCAGCCGCTTGGCTTGACCGCTGTCGTCGCGGTTCAGTAGGGCGGCGGTGTAGGAGTGCAGCGTGTGAATTTGCAGGAATTTGGGAGCGGTCATTCGGCGCGTTCCTTATTGCTTGTGTGTTGCCTCAGACGGAATGTAACGATTGCCTCGTTCGGGTAAGCCGGATATAATGGCCAACCAACGGAGGTATGCACCATGTCAAAACAGGTCAGGAAATATCACTCCCCCCGGGAGAA
>PEAG01000183.1 GCA_002753505.1 Magnetococcales bacterium HCHbin5
CACCTATCGTCGGCCCAAGCCTACCGGGTCGCGTTGGCTGCCGTGCTGGTGACACAGCCGGTTTTGTTGTTGTTGGATGAACCGGGCGCGCCGCTTGATGAGGCCGGGGAAAAGGCGTTGGCACAGCAGCTACAGGGCTGTAGTTCGGTGACTTTTACCAGTCGTTTGGAACGCGCCCACCGCTTTGCCAACCACTTGGCCTGGTTGGAGGGGGGGCAATTGCGTGTGGATGCGCTGCCTGCGGTGGATGCGCTGTAAGCGGTGAATTCTCCGCGTATCTCAATCCGTTGACAGGGTAGCTTTATTGACGTTCCATGGGAGGAGGTTTTCGTAATCGTCCACTGTTGTTGCAGAGGGCAACCGGGTGAACAGATGACGCAGGTAGGCAAACGGTTCCAATTCGTTTGCTTTGGCGGTTTCGATCAGGCTGTAGAGGTTGGCAGATGATTTGACGCCACGCACGGAGTCGGAGAACAGCCAGCCTTTGCGTCCGATCACGAAGGGGCGAATGGCATTTTCAACGGCATTATTGTCAATTTCCAATCGACCATCATCCAGGTAGCGGGTGAGCCGTGGCCAGTGATCAAGCAGGTATCCCAAGGCAGCGCCCAATGGCGTTTTGGGTGGAATAGTCGGGATGGTTGCATCGGCCCAGGATTTCATTTTGTCCAGGATCGGCTTGGCATGTGACTGTCGCGTTTTATATCGAGTCTCAGAAGTGGCCTTTTTCTCACGCAAATCTTTTTCAATGGCATACAATTTCCCGATCAAGGCCAACGCTTCGCCGGCTTTGCCCGTTTTTTTCCACCCACCAGTACCAAGAGCCTTGACGGCTTCATCAAATTTGCGTCGTGCATGGGCCATGCATCCGACATGCGTGATGTCGGGATGAGATGCGACAGAGTAATACCCCGTATAGCCGTCTGTTTGCAGGTAACCCTTAAAGCCCAAGAGCAGTTCTTGCGGAACGGTTCCCGCCCGACTGGCATTGTAGTCAAAAAGGATGATCGGTTGATGCATCGGCCCTCCTTTTTGCACCCACATGTAGGAGTTGCTGGTTGCCGATCGGCCTGGTTCTTTCAGGACTTGTACCGTTGTTTCATCCATTTGCAGAATGTCGTGATCCAAAAGATGATCCCGCAACAGATTGATAAGAGGTTGTACTGCCTGACCGGCCTTGATCATCCAATTGGCCAGAGTACTGCGGGGCAGATCGATGCCGGCCCGTACCAGAATGCCACTCTGGCGATACAGTGGCAGACCGTCAGCATATTTGGCAACCACAACAGTGGCCAACATGGCTGCCGTAGCCAAGGCTTTCGGGATGATGCGTGGCGGCATTGGCTTTGTTTTCACGCCTTGATGGCAATGAGGACAGCCATATTTGATCTGCACATGGCGGATAACCTGCACTTTGGCAGGGATGATGTCCAACTGTTCGCTGAATTCCCGACCAATCTCCACCAATGCCGAGCCATCCAGAGCGCATACTCGTTCGGATTCAGGCAGATCATGCACCACATCCACCCTGGGAAGCGCCTCTGGCAAAGGTTTGCGACCCGGTTTCTTTTTCTTGGGTTTACTCTGTTCGTTGGATGTGGTCACCTCCTTTTCATGAGGTGCCTCTTCCTCGTCGGGAGTATTGGCAACAACAAATTCTGCCTCGTCAAAGAGAGATGGCAAGCCATCCGCCCAATGTTTGCGTTTTTCACTGGAACGGGCATACAACTTGGCACTCAAGACATTGAGTTGATGTTGCAGATACTCCGCATGGTGCTTCATGCGCTCCCGTTCTTTTTCCAACAGCTTTTTTTCGTCCTCCCACACTGCCTTCTCGGAACAGAGAGAAACGACCATTTCCCGCAAAGAAATGGGGTCGTTGGGAAGCTCGAAAGAGAGAGTGCCTGAGTGCGTATCCATGGTTTAAATATACCACAAACCATCAGGAAACACTAGGAAACTCTTGAATATTTCAACGTTTTATGCGGTTTGAAACGGGTAATGTCGTAGCCATCCAGCAACCAGTTAAGCTGTTGACCCGTCAGTACCACCGTCTTGGTATCGGTTCCGCGCAACCAGTAGAAACGCTCCTGCTCCAGACGTTTTTGCCAGAGACAAAAGCCATTGCGCTCCCAGTAAAGAATTTTGACCTGGTTTCGTCGCCGGTTGCTGAAAACATACAGAGCCTCTGCAAAAGGAGACAACTCAAACGCATTCTCGATCATTGCGGCCAGTCCGTTGATCCCTTTGCGAAAGTCTATCGGCTCCAGACATACGAACACCTCTGGCAGATTGTTGTCTGGTCTCATCATGACAAAGAGGCCACCAGACCAAGTAACTCTTTGGTCCGCTCCATCCGTTCATCCATCCACTCCATAACCACGCCATTCGGAAAAATAACACGGAACGGAACAGGTTGATGATTGTCAGGCAACACCACCACCTTTTTGAATGAGATTCTCTTGGGCTTGCCTGCCAAAAGACCACGATCAATCAATGCACGATGCCACCAATACATCACGGCCAGATTCAAACCGTGAATGTCTGCATACCTCTTGACCGTCCCCGGAGTCGCCAGACATTGCTGCCAATGTTCAAGCCAAAATTGCTGCTTGCCAGCTACTGCGACTTTATTGCTCCCGCTTGTACCCATCTCGACCTCCTGAAAAGGTTGTTTTCAGATAGAGTCTCACCTTTCAAAATCAATGGGTACCCTGGGGAGAAATGGACGCTTACGGCGCAGTGTGACCTGTCGGATCTCTTCCTGGGCGACAAGGTTCGTCCGGGTG
>PEAG01000184.1 GCA_002753505.1 Magnetococcales bacterium HCHbin5
CTGCCGCCCTCCCAAGGTCGCCCCTGCGGGGCGGCTTTGGGCGCGTTGCGCCCATTTTCTGCGAAAATGGGCTTTGGGAAAACGCGCCGTTCATGCAGGGGCTCCGCCCCTGCACCCCGCCGGGGACCGTGACGGTCCCCGGACCCCTGCAATCGTTTAAAAGAAGACCGCAATCCTGCTAGCGCATATGGGGCTTAAGCCCCTGCACCCCGCCGGGGACCGTGACGGTCCCCGGACCCCTGCAATCGTTTAAAAGAACAGACCAGTCTCCCCCTTCCACTCAGCCAACAACCGCCCCTCCGCGTCATTCAAACGGACCACCGGCACCCCCCCCTGTACACTGTTGCCCATGTAAACCGCCTCCGCCCGCAACAGATCTGCCAGCGTCAAACTTTTTTCCTGCGCCCCCAACCGCTGCCGCACCTCCGCCCGCCAGAGACTCTCCAACAAACCATCCTCCAGCGGCGGAACATACCACTGTCCCGCCAACAAAACCGCTATCGCACGGATGGAACCCTCCGTGACATGGCCAAAGGCGTTAAAAAAGAGGGCTTCATCATCCCCGACCGCCCTGACCTGGGCCAAAGCCTGATCAAACAGCTGTCGCCGACTGCTCTTGTGCCGCAACAAGGGGTCCAACCGGTCCACCCCATAGGGGGCAACGCGCACCCTCAACCTGGCAGGAAACAGCGGACACGACCGCTTTTGCAACTCAAATCCACCGCCACAATCCAACAGCAACCGCACAATCAAAGCCGCCTGTGCCTCGGCAAACCATGTCGCCGCCTGTTGCCGGATCGTCGCCGCCATCAACGCCCTGTCACAGGCAAATCCCAGACAGCGGGCGGAACGCTGCAAACGGTCCAGATGCTGTTCCAATTGAACCACGACGCCGCTTTGATCCATCAGCAGGGTCTCAATCAGCAACAGAGGCTCCGGCAAGGTTCGCAAAAATTGCCCCTTGTCGGCAATCTCCTGCCACTCGCGCCCACTCTCCGAATCCGCCACAATACCACCCCCCAGACCAATGCGCCCTTCAGGCTCTCGCTGCCAACTGACGGTCCGAATGGCCACCGAGCTGATAAAATCCCCCCCTGGCCGGAACAGCACCAGACTGCCCGTATAGATCCCCCGCGCCCGCCGCTCCAAGGCTTGAATGATGGCCATGGTCCGATGCTTGGGTGCGCCCGTGATGGAGGCCGCCGGAAAGAGCGCGGCCAGCAACTGGTCCCAACCGATGCCCGGCAACTGCTGTCCCGACACCCGGCTTTCCAGATGTTGCACCGTCGCAAACAGCCGCCGCTCAAACAGCGACTCCACCTGTACCGTGCCAATCCGGCACACCTTGCCCAGGTCATTGCGGGCCATATCCACAATCATCACATGTTCCGCCCGCTCCTTGGGAGAGCGGAGCAACGCCTGCCCCAGGGCCGCATCTGCGGCCAGACCCGGCAGGCGGGGGGTCGTGCCCTTGATGGGGGCGGTCAACAGTCGATTGCCCTGCCGTTGCAAAAACAGTTCGGGCGAAAAGGAGGCCACCGTCACGGCGTCGCAGTGCAGCCATGCCCCATAGGGATGGCGATGGGCACTCTGCAATGCCAGAAAGAGGTTGGCCGGCTCCACTGCCGACAGTCGGGCCGACACGGTATAGTTGACTTGGTAGCTGTCACCGGCGCGGATGTGAGAGAGGATGGTGTCGATGTCCTGCTGATAGCGTTCCCACGTCATCTCTGGTTGCATGGCGGGGAGAGAGGGATTGGGAAGGTGGGGAAAAGTGACCGCCTCGGCCTGTGCAAAGACGGCAAACCAGATCAGGGGCAGCTCGGCATGCTCTTGCACGGGCAGGGCGAACGCGCCGGCGGCCTCATAGGCAATAAAGCCACCGACCCAATATCCTGCCAACGCCTCCTGTTCCACCTGACGCAGCAGTGCAGCGACCTCCGAACGTTGGCCGGTTTGATAAATGCGCAGGGGATGGTGAAAATAGAGCGGCGCGTCCAGTCCGGCAAAATCAAACAGCAGGCAGGTTCCAGCGTGCAGTTGGGTGGCGGTAATGGTGGTTGGAGACATGGGTTGGTTCCCCATTTTGATGTGAAGGGTTTTCTCAGTTGCAGGGGTCCGGGGACCGTCACGGGGGTGCAGGGGCAAAGCCCCACATGCGCCAACATAATGACCACACCCATGCTTTTTCTAATCTTTTAAAACTATTGCAGGGGTCCGGGGACCGTCACGGTCCCCGGTGGGGTGCAGGGGCAAAGCCCCTGCATGCAAGGGCGCGCTTTCACCGAAGCCCATTTGCGCAGCAAATGGGCGCAGCGCGCCCAAAACGCCCCGCAGGGGCACTCCTGGAGGGCGGCAGCCCGACCAAGAGCTGGCCAAATCCGGGAGGGTTTGAAAAAAAACCGTTCCTGGCCCTGTATAAAAAAAACCATTCCTGGCCTTATCTCAAACAAAGCTCCGAACATCCAAAGCTTCCGGTCTTTTATCCAAACCTTTTGCAAAACATAACCGTGCGAGTCGGGCTACCGCCCTCCCAAGGTCGCCCCTGCGGGGCGGCTCTGGGCGCGTTGCGCCCATTTTCTGCGAAAATGGGCTTTGGGAAAACGCGCCGTTCAGCAGGGGCTCTGGTAGAGTAGAGTGCAGGCGCGGTGGCTTTCGCCCCGTTTCCAGTACCCCCTCATCGAACCGTGCGTACGGTTTTCCCGTACACGGCTCTCCGACCATCTTCTTTCGTCAGCATGCGCACA
>PEAG01000051.1 GCA_002753505.1 Magnetococcales bacterium HCHbin5
TTGTAGTCAGGTCGCCCTTCAACAAGGGGATCAGGCTACCGGGCGAACGGACAATTCCCCGGATTGACACTTCTCGGTCAATATGGATGCAAAAACATCTCGGACACACCCCCTGCACCCCACTGGGGACCGTGACGGTCCCCAGACCCCTGCAATCGTTTAAAGAAAGACCGCAAGCATGTTAGCGCATATGGGGCTTAAGCCCCTGAACCCCACTGGGGACCGTGACGGTCCCCAGACCCCTGCAATCGTTTAAAGAAAGACCGCAAGCATGTTAGCGCATATGGGGCTTAAGCCCCTGAACCCCACCGGGGACCGTGACGGTCCCCAGACCCCTGCAATCGTTTAACAGAAGATCGCAATCACGTTAGCGCATATAGGCTCCGCCCGCACCCCGCTGGGGAGCAACGTTCTCCGAACCCTGAAAACCACTACACCCTGCCAAGAACCATAACGGTCCCTGGCAGGGTGTAGTTATTTGACAAGCGCGACACGGTAAGACAGGTCAAATCAGACGACCTGAACAGCGAAAGGGGAAACCTACATATCGCCGCGTGATGCAACCGCAAGGGGCTGAACCGGGGCAACGACTGGAACACTCGTTGGAACCTCTACATAGTCTGTCGGCAGATCTGCCATGGCCTGATCACCCACCGAGGCCATATGTTGCACATTTTTTCCGATACTGAGTTGGGCAAACGCCTGATCCAACAAAGCCGCCATCTGATTGTCCCGTGCAACGGCCGAGCGACCCCCAAACACAACACCGATCAAACGGGTCGGCCCCCGCACCGTCGAGGCCACCAGATTGAAACCAGAGGCACGGATATAACCGGTCTTGATGCCATCCATACCCCGATAACGACTCATCAGATGGTTGTGATTGTTATGGTGCACACCGGCGTAGGTAAAACCCTCGCGGCTGAAATAGGGGTAAAATTGGGGATGGTGATAAACCAAAGCATAACCCAGAATCGCCATGTCCCGCGCCGTTGTCACCTGTTCCGAATTGGGCAAACCGGACGGATTGCGGAACACCGTGCGCTTCATCCCCAACTGCCGGGCCTTCTTGGTCATCAGACGGGCAAACTGCTCTTCACTACCCCCCAAAGCCTCTGCCACCACCACCGTGGCATCGTTGGCCGACTTGGTCACCAGGCCCAACAAGGCATCCTCTACGCGAATCTGATTGCCAGCCCGCAACCCCAACTTGGAAGGCTCCTGCGCAGCAGCATTCTGGGAGATGGGCAAACGCTGGTCCAGCTTCAATTCACCACTCTTCAACGCCTCAAAAGCGAGATAAAGCGTCATCATTTTGGTCAGGGAGGCCGGATGACGCAACTCGTCCGGGCGGGTGGCATGCAAAACCCGGCCTGTCTTGGCATCCATGACCAAGTCCGCATAACCCGCACTGGACTCCACCGCAGGCCGAACATTCCTGGCCTGTCTCACCCGATCAGAGCGCACACTCTTCGCACTCTGCTTGCGCTTGATTGCCCGGTTGTCAACCCGGGGGGAGTAAGCACCTCTCGCAACAAACCGTTTTGACTGCCCATGCACCGCCTTGGACTTGGTGGCTCCACGCGCCTTGGCCTTGGCCGACTTGTAACCGGAGATTTTGGATTTGCCAACCTTATGGGAAGGGTGTTTCGCACTGGCCGCATTCACTGAAAAAGGGCTCAAAAAGCCTGCCATGACCATGCAAAGTAGAAAGACCTTGATAATTCCAGTTCTGCGACATAGTGAAAGCATGGCTCTTTTTCCCACCGTTATTCAGGTTGACAGAATTGCACGACCGATCCAGGAAACACCCTCTGACACATGCTGTCTGCGGACAAAAACATACACCCGCCGCCGACCCCATGCAGTCACACGGGGCGTTTCCTGTTGCCTCTAACGATAGCAATTACGTTGCCAACTCGGTTGTATTTTTTAAAGCATTGAAAATATATGATTTTTTCTATAAAAGCCTGCGAAAAAGCGCGGACCAGCCATATTATTGGCAGTTGGCCACCGACGGAGCCAAACCACATGCCAGAATGATGTCACCGCCAATAACCGCCCCCCGCACCTGACCGGTGCCCCTCACCGGTGAAACCAGGGAGAAGCCACCGCCAAACCAGACAAAGGAAACTGGGTTTCTTTAACAATTTCACCCTGCTCCGCCCCACCCATCCAGCCCGGCATCATCCCCGATTGAATGGCAACTGTCAAGTGAATAGTGGTGTCAATTTTCCACGTCTCACATACCCTTTAGGGGAATTTATTCCCGGTTGGCGGCAAAGAGAGCAGAGGGGGCTGCGTTGTCTCTGCCTCTCGAATGGCTTCACCTTCGATAATGGTCTCCCCGGCCTTGGCGGAGGGGTACCGGGCCTGGTTGCCGTGCAAGGCACGCGCAACCACAACAGCCAGCCACCGCCGAAGGGGCAACAATAACAGCAGAGCCAGGACGTCTGAAATAAAGCCCGGGAAAATGAATAAAAATCCCGCGAACAGCAGGAGCATTCCTTCGACAAGCTCCAACCCGACAGGCGTTCCCTCCTGTAACTTGATGGCCAGAGTACGCGCTGTGTTGATCCCCTCTCTTTTGACCAACCGTCCACCAACCATCCCGGTCAACACCAGGGTCAACAGGGTCGGCAACACCCCCCATTCATCCATGATCTGGCCGATCAGATAAAATTCTGCCAGCAACAGCAGAGCGAGGAAGATAAAAATTTGGGCCATAAAAAAAACTCTCATCCAGGTTAATGACCAGCGACCAACCGCAACCGGGCATTCTCACAAAAGGTAACAAAACCGGCACAACAAAACAACCACCCCCGCCCAGTATAGCCAGCTCTGCCCCGCCAATCAACGCATTTGTCCTGAATTTATGGAGTAAAATCTTGACGGAGCGGCTGTTCCTCGCTATCTTATGCCAAGTTTTGTTAATTACCCTGTTGTCCTCCCCTCTTATTTGGAAAGTCCCCTACCTTGTTGCCGCCCTCCTCTTCCGCCCAAGGCCATCCCGACTCTTTTCCTGCCTGGGGCATTTCAGCTCTGTGCAGTTTTTGGTTTCTTGCCCTTTGCAACCAACGCTTTTGGCAGGAAATGTGGCGTACGACTGTCTCAGATGGCGCAGGGGATTATGGCTTTTTGGTCTCCCTCTTTTTGGCACTATTTTTGTTGTTTACTGCCCTGTTGAATCTGTTGGCCTGGCGCACCCTTTTCAAGCCATTGCTGATGCTGCTGCTGTTGATTGCTGCCATTACCGCTTATTTTGTGGATAGTTACAGTGTATATATCAACCGGGATATGTTGCGTAACGCCTTTCTGACCGACACCCGAGAGGTGCGGGATCTGCTCTCTTTCTCTCTTGTCTTGCATCTGTTGTTGCTGGGGGTGTTACCCGTCTATTGGTTGGCCAAGCGTTCCATTCGGACCATTGGCACCTGGTCGGAGTTGACCAGCGCGTTATTGATCTCACTGGGGGCTGTTTTGCTGGCCGCAGGACTGATTTATGGTCAATTCAGCCATTATGCGGCCTATTTTCGCAATCATCGGGAGACACGGCATTTTTTGGTCCCTGTCAATACCGTTTATGCAACAGGTGGATATTTGAATAACAGGTATTTCAAGAAAAACAAGCCTTTTGTCGCCATTGGGACGGACATACACAGCAAGCCCAATCCTCATTTGACCAGCAAGCCGGTGGTCGTGGTGATGGTGGTAGGGGAGACGGCGCGGGCGGCCAACTTTCAATTGGGTGGCTATGAACGCCCCACCAATCCGGCATTAAGTCAGGTGGAAAATCTTTTTTATTTTCGAGATACCACCTCGTGTGGTACCGACACCGCCACCTCCCTGCCTTGCATGTTTTCCAACCTGGATCGGGGTTCTTACGACGCCGACGAGGCCCGGCACCGGGAAAATTTGTTGGATGTGGTCAAGCGGGCCAACATTCGGGTGATTTGGTTGGATAATCAGGCGGGCGTCGGCTGCAAGGGCCTGTGTGACCGGGTGGAACACCGGGAGCTGGCGCGGAGCAATAAGCCGGAGTTTTGCGATGATCAGGAGTGCCATGATGAAATTTTATTGGATGGGTTACAGACAGTATTGGCCGAACCGCCCCAGAACATGTTGATCGTATTGCACCAGATGGGCAGCCATGGCCCTGCCTATTACAAACGCTATCCCAAGAGGTTCCAAAAATTTGAGCCGGTCTGCGCCACTGCGGCTTTGAATGATTGCAGTCAGGCTGCCATCGTCAATGCGTATGACAATACCATCCTGTATACCGATCATGTGGTGGCCGGGGTGATTCAGGCGTTAAAGAGTCGTCAAGAGAAGGTGGCGGGCCTGGTGTTGTATGCGTCGGACCATGGAGAGTCATTGGGCGAAAAAAATTTATATCTGCATGGCATTCCCTATCGCATTGCACCGACGGAACAGACCCACATTCCCATGCTGATGTGGATGTCTGATCGCTATCTGGCCGATTTTGGGTTGGATCGGGGCTGTCTGACCCGGCAGACCACGCTTCCGGCAAGTCATTTCAATCTTTTTGCGACCATTCTGGGGGCATTTGATCTGACCAGCAGCATTTATCAACCGGCGTTGGACCTGTTGGAAGGGTGCAGAAAGCCGGCGGGATAGGCCATCGCCGCTTGCAGAGACGGCGTCTGCCGGGAACTGCGTTGACCCTGTCACCAACCCAACCGCTCCACCACGACCACCCCCCACACCACCCCAACCAGCAGCAGGGCCACGAAAACAGCTGCCGAACCCAGATCTTTGGCCTGACCGGACAGGGGGTGGCGTTCGCCCCCAAAACGGTCGATGGCAGCCTCAATGGCAGAATTGAGCAACTCGGTGATCAATACCACCAACAAAGAGCCCAACAAGAGGGCCCGTTGGGTGGCATCCACCCCCAACCAGAGTGCCAGGGGAGCCAGCACCATGGCCAACAGCAGCTCTTGCCGAAAGGCGGCCTCATGGTGCCACGCGGCCCGGAAGCCCGCCATGGAGTATCGGGCCGCCGCCACGATACGCTGCCAACCCGTCGCCTTGACAGGTCGCCCCTGTTGGAGTGCAGACGGTTCTGATCTGTCGGTCGTTTCGTTCATCTATACCCACTATGCCTGTTCAAGTAGCCTTCTCCCCCTGTGGGAAACAGCTGTAATCATTTAACGGAACAGTGTGACCACGTTGGTGCATGTGGGACCGCCCCTTCACTGTTTAAAGATTTCCGCAAAAAATTGCCCCATCCAGGCAAAGGCCCGCTGGGCACTCCGGGCATGATACTGGGCCCGTCCCGGGGTGTTGGCCTCCGGGTCGGTAAACGAATGCACTGCCCCACCCAGTTGCACCAACTGCCAATCCAACTGCGGCTGCGCCTTCATCTCAGCCGCAAACGCCTGCACCTGGGACTCCGGCACATAGGGATCATCCGCCCCATGCAACACCAACACCGAACCCTTGATCTGCGCCGCATCCGCCGGATTGGGGGTATCCAAATTGCCATGGAACGAAACCACCCCCCCCAGCTTGCGCCCACTCCGGGCCAACTCCAATACCGCACCGCCACCAAAACAAAAACCGATGGCCGCCGTCCGGGTCGCATCCACACCAACTTTTTGACCCGCCGCCAACAAAGCATCCAATGCATTATTGGCACGCGCACGCATCAGCAGACGATCGGAACGCACAAAGGTAGCCGCCTGCTGCGCCTCAACAGGATTTTTGGGCCGCACCCCCTCCCCATACAGATCCGCAACCAATACAACATAAGCCGAACCTGCCACCTGCCTGGCCTGGGCTATCGCCTGTGGCGTTACCCCCATCCAGTTGGGTACCATCAGCACCGCCGGACGGGCAATCGTCACCGTATCCTCATAAATCAACACACTTTCAAACGAAATTCCCTCATGAACATGCTTGACCCGCTCCTCCACCATGGCCGCCTCAACAAACGTCGGCAACAGTATCAGCAAACAAGGCAACAGAAAACGGCTGAACATGCAGATAACTCCTTTTGAACAGGTGAATATCAAGCGAACACCCCGAAAAAAACAGCTCCCGGGAACCAACAAAAGCCGCAGAGAAGGTGCATTCTGCCCGTTGTTTCCCTTTCCATGCAACTATTTTTCAGATACACTGGAACTGTTTTTGGTTTCCCGTATCTCTACACACTGTGCGGTTGGGGAACGGGAAGGGTGCCTGGGGTGCACCAGCCTTTCATTCACACATGATCTTGGCTGGCAAGTTGCATTCCTCACCTACTGATATAGGGGGAGGCAAAGTGGGGAACCTCTCTTCCCAATAAACGGTATGGAGGAAGCATGATGGTCACAAACTTGGAAACACAATCTGAAGGAGCCTTTCGTTGGAAAGCCATCAAACAATCCTTGCTGCTGGTGGTGGCTCTCATCTTTTCGACCCTCGTCGTGGCTTTTTTGTCCACCGCGGTCCAGAAAGCGACCTATTTTCTGAGTCATTCCGTTCCCTGGTAACTGCCGGATACGCGCCGAAAAAATGAGCGCAGACGACGAATCACATCCGGTACCGCTGCGCCGCACGTTTGCCATCATCTCTCATCCAGACGCAGGCAAGACCACCCTGACGGAAAAACTGCTCCTGTTTGGCGGGGCCATCCAGTTGGCCGGTCGCGTCAAGGCACGGGGACAGCAACGCCTTGCCCGCTCCGACTGGATGAAGGTTGAACAGGAGCGCGGTATCTCCGTTACCGTCTCCGTCATGACCTATGATTACCAAGGGTTGACCTTTAACCTGTTGGATACCCCGGGCCATGCCGATTTTAGCGAAGACACCTACCGCACCCTGACCGCCGTGGACTCTGCCATCATGGTGATCGATGCGGCCAAGGGCATTGAGTCCCAAACTCTGAAGCTGTTTGAAGTCTGCCGGCTGCGCAACGTGCCCATTATCACCTTTGTCAATAAAATGGATCGGGATGGCCGGGATCCCTTCGATTTGATGGATGAGATAGAACAAAAACTGGCCCTGGAGGTTACCCCCGCCACCTGGCCCATCGGTATGGGACGCGACTTTCTGGGCTGCTACGACCTGCTGCACGAACAGTTGCTCTTCATGGATCGCAGCGATGGCCGGGAACTTCTCGGCGGCGAAACCTGTGCCGGGTTGCACGACAGCAAGCTGGACCGACTGCTCCCACCGGCTGCCGCCCGAACCCTGCGGGATGAGGTGGAGATGGCCCGCGCCCTCTGCCCCCCCTTTCAACTCAACGCCTACCGCCAGGGTCATATGACCCCGGTCTTTTTTGGCAGTGCCATCAATAATTTTGGCATCAGAGAGTTGTTGCAGGGGGTCTCCGATCTGGCCCCCTCCCCCCGTTTTCAGGCAGCGACCGAACGCCCTGTCAACCCCATGGAGGGGAAGGTATCCGGCTTTGTCTTTAAAATTCAAGCCAATATGGATCCCAATCACCGCGATCGGGTAGCCTTTGTGCGACTCTGTTCCGGCCATTTTGTCCGCGGCATGAAACTGCGCCATGTCCGCACCGGCAAAATGATAACCATCCATAACCCCATGATGTTTCTGGCCCAGGATCGAGACCTGGCGGAAGAGGCCTGGGCCGGGGATATTATCGGCATTCCCAACCACGGGGTCTTGCGAATTGGCGACACCCTGACCGAAGGGGAGGAGTTGCATTTTTTGGGCATACCCAGCTTCGCGCCCGAGTTTTTACGCCGGGTGCGGGCCGACGATCCCCTGCGCATCAAACATCTGGGCCGAACCCTGACCCAACTGGGAGAAGAGGGCGCAGCCCGGGTTTTTAAAACCGAGTTGGGCTCCGACTGGATCATTGGAGTGGTGGGCAGTCTGCAGTTTGAGGTATTGACCGACCGAATTCGGACGGAGTATAATATTCCCGTTCATCTGGAGCCCACCTCCATCCACACCGCCCGCTGGCTGGAGGCCGATGATCCCCGAACCCTCAAACGCTTTGCCGATGCCAACGTGGCAGAGATGGCACAGGACCATGACGGTTGTCCCGTCTTTCTGGCCCGCAACGCCTGGCGATTGGATAACGTCATCAAAGAGTGGCCGGAGGTGCGCTTTCTCAAAATCAAGGAGTAGTCAGCGAGGCCATTCCCCACAGTGCATAAGCGTTTTTTGTGGCTGTCGAACCCATCCCGGTTGATGGTTCTCTCCTTCGCTCTGTTCATTCTACTCTGCAGCGGACTGCTTGCCCTGCCGATCAGTCAACCCACCGGGCTCCAGCCCATCACCTGGATCGACGCTTTTTTTACCATCACCTCCGCCACCTGTGTCACCGGGCTTTCGGTACGAGATACCGGCAGCGACTTCAGTCTGTTCGGACAGGGCCTGATCCTGCTCGCCATTCAGTGCGGCGGCCTGGGTATCCTGACCTTCTCCTCCCTGCTGATCAATCTGAACAGGCAAAAAATGGCGTTGTCGCAACGCATGTTGCTGGAGACCTCTCACGGTTTGCTGCCCTCCGTCTCCCCCATTTCGCTGCTCAAACATATTTTTCTCTATACCATCCTGATCGAAGGGGTGGGAGCCTTGTTGCTCACCTACCACTTTGCCAAAGAGTACACTTGGCCCACCGCCCTCTGGATGGGAACCTTTCATGCCGTTTCTGCCTTTTGTAATGCCGGTTTTGCCTTGCTGGCCAACAATCTGATCCCCTACCGGGACGACCTGCTGCTCAATGGCGTTATCATGAGCCTGATTGTATTGGGTGGTCTTGGTTTTGTGGTCTTTGCGGATCTGGATCAGTGGCTGCTCCACCGCTTGCGCGGTCAACGGTCTCGCCTCTCGTTGCACAGCCGTATGGTGTTGCGCACCACGGCTCTGTTGATCGGGGTTGCCACGCTGCTGTTTGCACTCCTGGAGATGGACGGCAAGGCCATGGGAGAGCAATCCTGGGAAAAACTTTTCCAAAACAGCCTGTTTCTCTCTGTTACAGCCCGCACGGCCGGCTTCAACACGGTGGATATTGCCCAACTGACTAATCCAACGCTGTTTTTGCTCGTGTTGTTGATGGCCATTGGCGGCTCTCCCGGTTCCACGGCGGGGGGAATCAAGACCACCACCTTTGCCACCCTGACCGCCATGATCACCTCCCGCATTCGCAACCGCCCCAAGGTGGAATATTTAGACCGCAGCCTCGCCGATGAAACCCTGACCAAGGCGATGGCGACTGCCTTTGGTTTTGCCAGCGTCATGATTGTTGGGTTGCTGTTGCTGCAGTTGACTGAAGAGGGACGGGCTGCTCATAACACCCTCCAGGGGCGTACACTGGATTTTTTGTTTGAGGTCACCTCTGCACTCGCCACTGTGGGGCTCTCCACCGGCATCACCCCTACCCTCTCCAGTGCAGGAAAACTGGTTTTGATCGGCCTCATGTTTATCGGTCGCCTGGGTCCGTTGCTGTTGGCTACATCCTTGATTGGACAGTACGAACGTATACACTATTCCTATCCAGAGGAGTCGATCAACATTGGCTGACCAACCGGATCATGCAACGCGAACAGGACTTGACTGATCCATCACCCTTGACCGGAAGCAGGTGTGACCATGGCCGAGACAAACAGTTTTTTGGTAGTCGGTCTGGGAACCTTCGGGGCCCAGGTGGCCACGACCTTGTTTGATGGCGGTGCGGAGGTGCTGGCCGTCGATATCAACGAGTTGGCCGTCAACGCCCTGCGCGACCATGTAACACGCGCCGTCTGTTGCGATGCAACCGACGAAAAGGCCATGCAGGCTCTGGGGGCCTACGATATGAGTGCCGCCATTGTCGCCCTGCACAACCGTTTTGATGTAACCGTCCTGGTCACCCACTCGTTAAAAAAGCAGGGTGTCACCCGTATTCTGGCCCATGTGGGTACCGTCAAGGAGGAAGAGGCGATTTTTGCCGTTGGCGCAACCGAGGTCATTTTTCCGCCACGGGATATGGCGTTGCGTATCGCCCACAAATTGATCCATCCCGATCTGGTCGATCAAATTCCCCTGGGCAAAGGGGTCTCCCTGATTGAAATGCGTTGCCCCCACAGTTTTGTCGGCCAAAGCTTGCGGGAACTGGATTTGCGCAATACCTATGGCATCAGTGTGGTAGCCCTGAAGCGGGTAACGACCTCCTCCAGCCGCGAGGCTGAAGTGATCCAGGTCAATCCGTCGCCAACCGTACCTTTGCAAATCGATCACGCGCTTATTCTGCTCGGCAGCCCGACGCAGTTGACCCAATTCAAGGAAAAAACACGGCAGTAACCCCTATGCACTACCTGGAACCGTTGACTCAACCCATTACCACTTGATCTCCCCGACCATGGCCGGGAAAAAAAAGGATACGGAATCTGTATGAATATCATTATTGTCGGGGCAGGTCTGGTGGGTGTCAACCTGGCCAAACACTTATCCAATGAACAACACAATGTCACGCTGATTGACAGCAACCACTTCCTGGTCAAACGGGTGCAGGAGTCGCTGGATGTCCAGGTTTTGGAAGGGGATGCAACCGATGGCCACATTCTGAAAAGCGCGGGTCTGGACAGTGCTGATCTGGTACTGGCTGTCTCCAATTCGGATGAAAGCAATCTGATCATTGCCTTGATGGCACGGGCCATCAACGGAAGTGTCAAGATTGTAGCACGGGTAAGACGCCAGCAATATCTCAACAGCCCATGGCATGGCAACCCGATGGGGGAGACGGTACTCTTCAGCCCCGATCAGGCAGCCGTGGAGATGATTGAGGAGCTGTTATCGGTGGATCAATCCTTCGAGGTGGTGCCCTTTGAGCACGGGGCCATTCGGGTGGCTGGTTTTATCCTGGGTGAGGGAAGTGCCCTGGTGGGCAAACCACTCAAGGATATTCGCCTGCTTGCCGAGGTGCGGGCCTTGATCGTGGCCGTGGATCGCAAAGGGGAGCTGTTTATACCGGACGGACACTCGATACTGCAACCGTTGGACCGCATTTATATCACCCTCATCGCCGAAACAGAGTTGAACAAAATACTGGCGACCATTGGTATCAAGACCACAAAAAAACACAAGATTGTCATCGCAGGGGGAGGCTGGAAAGGTGAGCAGATCGCCCGCTCCCTGGAAAAAACCGGTATCCAGGTCTTTTTGCTGGATAAGGATCTGGAACGCTGCAACGCCCTGGCAGACCAATTGAAGAACACCCATGTTCTGTTCGCCGATGCAACAGACCCGGAAATATTGCAGGATCTGCTGGGTAACACCTCCACTTTTCTGGCCCTGACCAATCATCAAGAGGTCAACTTTTTGTTGTGTCTGCAAGCCCGGCAGTACATGAACGCCGAATTTTCACGAACCATTGCCCTGGTGGATAATGATGCCTACCTCTCCATGGCACATGGGCTTGGAATTGATGCCGTTGTCAGTCCACGACTGGCCGCCGTGGGCAATATTTTGCGTTTTCTGGGCAAAGGAAAAGTCATTGATGCGGCCCCTCTGCTCAATGGCCGACTGGAGGCGTTCTCATTGGAGGTACAGCCCAACTCCCGCCTGGCAGGGGTTTGTCTCAAAGATTTGCGCTTACCCGCTGGCATTATCGTAGCAGGCGGAATCAAAAATGGCGCGGTTGTCGTACCCAATGGCAACCTCGCCTTTACCGCAGGAGACCATCTCCTGATCATCAGTTTCCGTGGCCATATCAAGCAATTGGATGATTATTTGTCGGTGGAATCAGCATGAACATTCTTCTCGATTTGCGTGTTTTATCCGTTCTGGCCGGCCTGCTGGCAGGGTTTCAGCTTTTTCCCGTCCTGCTGGCTCTGGCATTCGAGGAAAGTCCCACAGCTCTGCTGCAATCCATGCTGGTGAGCGGTAGCTTGTCTGCTGTCGGGCTGTATGTCACCCGCAAGACCTCCACCCAACTGCGACCACGGGACGGCTATCTGGTGGTATCCGCAGGTTGGTATCTGGCGGCAGTATTGGGTGGATTGCCCTACGTTTTTCATGGGGGTATGGGTTGGGTCGATGCCTTTTTTGAAACCGCCTCCGGCTTTACCACGACCGGCTCAACGGTCATGACCGATATTGAAGTCTGGCCCCAGAGTATTCTGCTGTGGCGCAGTATTACCCAATGGTTGGGAGGGATGGGTATACTGGTGATGGCGGTGGCCATTTTACCCTTCTTGGGCATTGGCAGTGCCCAATTGATCCGCGCCGAAGTGCCGGGTCCGACCAAGGATCGCATGACCCCGCGCATGATTGATACGGCTCGTATTTTGTGGGGCGTCTATGTAGGAATCACCCTCTTCTCTGTCGGCATGTTCATGCTTTGTGGCATGAACTGGTTGGAGGCTATCGATCACTCCTTTACAGCCATTGCCACCGGCGGTTTTTCCACCCGCAACCTGAGCTTGGCGGCCTTTTCTCCCGCCGCTCAATGGTGGTCTGTGGTGGTCATGGCCATGGGTGGCATGAACTTTTTGATTCATTACCGGTTTTTTATCCGTCGCGACACCGCCGTTTTCAAATATGAGGAGTTTCTGGGCTATCTGGCTATTATCGGCTTTTTTTCCCTCTATATCTGTCTGGTTTTGCTTCGCGAAACCAGTCTGGATTGGGAAGAGTCCTTGCGGCACGCCACCTTTCAGGTGGTCTCCATCATGACAACAACCGGCTTTGCCAGCATCGATTGGGAGCAATGGCCAGGCGGTCTGCAACTGATGCTGGGCACCTTGATGGTGATCGGCGGCATGTCCGGCTCCACAGGAGGAGGCATCAAGGTTGTGCGCGGCCTGATCATTATTAAAACCATCCAGAACGTTACCACCCGATTGCTCCATCCCCATCAAATTCTCTCCCTCAAGATGGATGACGTTCCAATCTCACGGGAATTTATCGAAAACTGCATTGCCATGCTGATTTTGGCCATCGGTGTCGTCATGACCACCGGCATGGTTCTCAATGCCATGGGCGTGGACCTTCTCACGGCCATGGGTGCGGCTTTGACCTGTTGGGCCAATGTAGGGCCGGGTTTTGCCAATGTGGGTGCGATGGATAATTTTTCCCAAATACCCACATTGGGCAAGGCCATGTTGGCTTCCGTCATGATTGTCGGGCGGTTGGAAATTTTTACGGTGTTGATGCTGTTTTCAAGCCGGTTCTGGCGGTACTGATACCCTGTATGCATCAACATGTGCAGGGGTCTGGGGATCCTGACGGTTCCCAGACCCCTGCAACTACTCAAGAAAACACGAACTCAAGCCATTCCGGCAACGCCGGGAGACAATTTTACTAAAGTTCCCACTCTTTCAACCGAAAAGAGTCTTAACAGAGGGTTTGTTTAATAATTCGTCACCCTCCCGAAGAGGGTATAACGGATAAACGGTTGCATAATTCTGTAGGGTGCTCCCCCGGCGAAACGAACCGGTGCCAGAATTCCCCGAAAGGAGGAGCCGGAACCGGGCGGATTTTTGGGACAAAAAAACTACAGTAAAATTGTTGGAGTCTTTAAAATGTTCAAGGCGTTGCTGGTATGGGTCACTGTGATTTTTTTAAGAATGTTTGGGCTCAAGGTTGACAAAAAAAGGCTTGCCAGCCATGGCAAACGCTATGCGCGCCCTGACACGACACGAATAGAGCGGAAAATAGAGGTTATCTCCGTTCCCTCCCACCCCAGTACGGTCATGGTACCCGATCCGGCCTCTGGCTCTTACCGACTGACGCACGCCCTGTTGAGGAACCCACAAGAGAACGCTTCCTGGGTACTTTTCCCTGACTATAACGGCAAAGATTATGTCCCGGCTGCCACCGCGACGGCCAGTCAGTCGACCCGCAACCGGGGAAACAGTCGTCCCCCCATGACTGCGTCGGCCTCTGAGGTGAAAGAGGTTATGTACAGCCAGACCAAGGGTGTCAAAAGGCTCCCCAGGACTGTCGCCCTGTATGGCAGGAAAGGTGATTTTGTTGAGGTGATGACGCGCTGATATTTTGGGCAAAAAGTTTGGTTGGTAGGGCAAATCGGGGCTCTGGTTCTGGCGACTCAACAGGGAGAAGAAAATGAAAAAGATCAGTATGGTGCTGTTTGCGGCGTTTTCGCTGTGCGGTATCCTTTTGCTGACCGGAACACTCTACGCCAGCAAAGCGGATAGCACTCGCTATGTTTTGCGGGAAGAGATCACCTTGCAACACGACAACAGTCGCGGGGATGACAACGAACCCCCGCTCAAACTGACCACCCGACTGACCTTGCCCCCCTCCTACCTGCAGATGGCCATGAACACATTATCGGAATGGGGCGTGCCGATCGACCCCAAGGAAGGGTCCAAATCCATGGCTTTGACGGCCCTGCTGTTGGCTGTGATCTTGTAAATGCTTGCGATTGATGGGACGGATATGTTTGGAAAAGCCCTGATCCAATTCAGGGAAAAGCGGGTCTGAGCAGCCATTCCGCGTGCAGGGTGGCGGAAAAACGACGCCAACCCAATGGAATATAGAATCCCTCTGCAATTGAAACGCTGGTCCACAGCCCCAGTGTGCGCACGCCGGATTTTTGCGTGTACCGAACAGCCTCCCGCATCAGATGGCTGCCCAAACCACGGCCCCGCCATGTCGGCAGCAGACCAATCGGACCAAAAAAGGCCGTCGAACCGGTCCCTTCTGCTTGCTGAATGAGACAAAACCCGACCACCTCTTCCCGACAGGCCAGCACCCATATTCCCCGCCCCGGTGTCGTCGGATCGAGAGTGGCCGCCAAGCCGTAACCGTTAAACGGTTCACAGGTTGGATCAATCCGGCTCAACGTCTCCTGCTGCCAGCCCACGCTGAAGTGCGTCCGCAATAAGGCAACCAACCCCGCTCGATGGTGCGGCTCGTATGGTGTTACCCGCAAGCCCTCCCGGGCCAGGGCGGCCCGTTGAACCGCCTCGTCGGTCTCCGGCCAGGGCTCTTGCAGGTTTTTTTGCAAATACACCTCTCCCGCATTCAAAGAGGCTCCCGTGTGGGCACAAAAAGAGAGCATGGCTTCCAAACCCACTGGAATGCCCGGCCACATACCCGCCCATTGCAACGATGTAGCCAGCCCGCGTTTGGCCTCCGCTGCAGCGATAGAGAGCAAATGCTGCAACAACAACCGCCCCAAGCCTTGCCGTTGCCAGGCCGGAGCGATACAAAAAAGCTGCAACCACAACCGGTCTGTCTCTGGGGTGTCCGGATTTTTTCGACGATTGGCGACGGCCAACCCCAGCCATTCACCCTGGGGCGTGGTGATTACCCTGGAGCAATCGGAGGACCACAGCAGGCTGCCAAAAACCCGCCTGGTCAAAAATTCAGCCGGCAATTGCCGCCCGTAGGGCAGATCAGCCCGGGCAAATGCAGCATCGTAGAGCCGCTTGGCCTCTCCCTGCCATCCAGGTTGCAGAGGCAGGATGAGAAAATCGGGGTTAGATTCCAATACAAAAACTCAAGATTGTTTTTTATTTTTAAATAATTACAATGGTATGCAGCCCCACCCCCCAAGGTCACCCCTGCGGGGTGGTTTTGTGCGCGTTGCAGCACGGGCTTAATCCCCGGCACCCCACACCGGTTTGAACAAAAAACACAGCCCCTTAACGTAACCGCTGATTGGCCTTCTCCACCTGTTCAATGACAATTTTTGCCATATTGTCCGGGGTGAACTTGGGAATAAAGTCATCGGCCCCTATCTGATGGGCCTTGTCCTCATTCGATCGATTGCTCAAAGAGCTGTTGATCGCCACATAAATGTTGGCCAGCCTCGGGTTGTTCTTGACCATTCTGGTAAAGGTAAACCCATCCATGATCGGCATTTCAATATCGGTAAATACCATGGTGTACGAACTCTTGCCCTCCTTGTTGATGGATTGTTCCAGGAGTTCCAGAGCTTTTGGAGCCTCATCCACAACCGTGTGCCGGATACCCATTTGGTTCAGTACCGCCTGAATCAAGTGACACGCCGCCTTGGAATCATCCACCGCCAGAATATGATGCTCTTTTCTGACAACCTGCTGACCCCTTTCGATCAACTCTTTGGAAATTTTGATATCAATGCCGACAATATCATTCAACACCTTTTCCACATCCAACATCTGAATCGGTCTGCCTTCGTGGTAGGTAATCGCGGTCAAGCAACTGCTCTCGTAGACGGCACCCACCGGCTTGATAATTTCATCCCAACTTTTGGTAACCAGCACATTGGGGCGGGCAACCAGAAAGCCTTGAATAGTCGTACTGTACTCGCATACCAGCACATAGCTGATGGCATGCTTGTAATCAACGGGCTCCATGCCGAGATATTCACCCAGATCAATCAAGTTGATGGGATGACCACGAAAATCAATCTCCCCCTTGATGGTGGGGTGGGAACGGGGGATCCGGGAGATCCCCTTTGGCGTCTCCAGAATCTCGATAATCTTGAAAACATTGAGCCCGTACAGTTGCTGATCCATCAGGTAAAACGTCAGCATTTCCACTTCATTGCTCATGGCCAAATTGGCGCGCTTGTCCACTTCGGCAAACAACTGATCTTGGGTCATCTCCTCTCCCCCTGAACCATGTAAGATTCTGAATCCTGTGTATCGGCCTTGGTGAATGGAACACAAACAGCCACCAACGTCATGCTCCCCCTATCTCCTGGGTCTCCTGCAATTCGACATAGCGAACCATTCTGGGCAGATCCAGCAGCAGTGCCACCCGCCCGTCGCCCAAAATGGTGGCCCCGGAAAATTCGTCCGAATGCTGGAAACTCTCCCCAAGATTTTTGATAACCGTCTGATGTTGCCCAATCACGGAATCAAACGCAAACCCCATACGCTTGCCATCCAGGTTGGTGATGACAATCTGTTCAATGGTTGGTCGCTCTCCCGTTATGCCAAACCGTTCACGCACACGAATAAAAGGCACAATCTCATCCCGGACGTTGACGATATGGCGACCATGAGAGGTAGCCAGATCCCGGGGAGAAAGCTCCACACACTCCTCCACAACGGCCAGAGGAAGGACAAAAAATTCATCCTGCACGCGAACAAGCAAGCCTTCG
This sequence comes from Magnetococcales bacterium HCHbin5, assembly GCA_002753505.1. GTDB lineage: Bacteria > Pseudomonadota > Magnetococcia > Magnetococcales > Magnetaquicoccaceae > Magnetaquicoccus. The sequence goes on from PEAG01000051.1 coordinate 17,021, forward strand.
ATAATGGCAAGCGTCAGGGGCAATTTGAGGGTAATACTGGTCCCCTTCCCCAATTCGCTTTGGGTATCTATGGAACCCCGCAGCCCTTCAATGGATTTTCGCACCACATCCATCCCCACGCCCCGCCCGGAAACGTTGGTAATCTTTTCGGCCGTGGAAAAACCGGCGGCAAAAATCAACTGATAGGCCTCATGATCAGAGAGTACCGCATCCGCCGAAAGGATACCTTTCTCCACGGCTTTGCGACGCAACATGTGCGGATCAAGCCCCTTGCCGTCATCGCGTATCTGAATCAGCACATTGGTCCCGGAATGAACGGCCGAGAGATGAATCTGTCCGACCAGCGGCTTGCCGACAGCCTGACGTACCTCCGGCTTTTCAATGCCATGATCAATACTGTTCCGAATAATGTGGACCAGGGGGTCGTTCAATTGATCGATGACGGTCTTATCCAACTCTGTATCGGCACCAGCGGTGGTGAGTTCGATCTGTTTACCCAACTCGGTGGAAAGATCCCGCACCAACCGCTTGAACTTGTTGAATGTGGAGCCGATGGCCAACATGCGGATGCTCATGGTGTTATCCCGCAACTCGGCGGTCAGGTGTTCAATCTCCTCGGCAACCAGTTGCAGGTTCTGGTTGTTGAGAGAAGAAGCAATCTGGTCCAGCCGCGCCTGTACTGTCACCAACTCCCCCACCAGATTGACCAGCTTGTCCAGCTTGGTAGAGGGCACCCGAACAACCGCATCGACCTCGGCCGCCTTGCTCTGTTGCTGTTGCCGTTGCTCTTGCACGACCCGCTGCTCTGTCAGTGCCGCCCGCACCTTGTCGGCGGGAACCAAACCGGAACTGACCAATCGATCTCCCAAAGGGGTCAACGCCTTGCCCAGATTCTCTTCACTGATATCGCCCCGTTCGAGCAAAATTTTACCCAACTTTTTGCCTTGCGCCTCTGTATCGAGTGACTCCTCCCGATCCAACAGGCGAACATTCAGGGTGCAATCATCTTCCACAAAGATGAAGACACCGCGAAGGCTATTTTCCCCTTCCGTAGTCGTCAGAAAAATTTCCCAACTCGTGTAACAGCGTTCGGGATCCATCTCTTCCAATGAGGGAAAACCGCTGGTGATGGCCACGATGCGATGTTGGGAACCCATCTCCACCAACTCGTTGATCAGCAACAACGGATTGGTGCCAGAAGAAAAAATTTCTGCTCGGGGTTCAAAACGGATGCGATAGACATGGGGACCGTCGGAAACGGCTTTGGGGGCCTCCTGAACGGCACCGGATGCGACAACGGCATCGGCCTGAGGTGTCAGGGCACGCAACCCGGCAATAATCCGGTTGGCATTGGCCTCGTCGGCAACAGGACCGCCACGAGATGCGTCCAGAATGCTGCGAATCTGATCCCTGGCCGCCAGGGTCAAATCGATCAATCCCTTGGTGACCGGCAAGGTTCCTGATCGGGCCTTGTCAAAAACGGTCTCCACCTCATGAGTAAACTTGGCCACCTCGTCAAAACCGAACATGGCCCCGGAACCTTTGATGGTGTGCATGGCACGAAAGACCCGGCCAATCAACTCCATATCGGTCGGCGTCTCTTCCAGTTCCAGCAGAGAGTCTTCCAGTTCGGAAAGCAGCTCGTAGGCCTCTTCGGTAAAGGCACTGGTATCAATTTCTACAGCCATGGATCGGACCTCCGTTAAACAAACATCTCAGTCTGATGAATCAACCATTTTCTGAATGACGCCGAGCAACGGTTTTGACTGCAACAGCCTGCCGGTTACCGCGACTAATAAGGCATCCGATAAATTGACGCAACGGACGACGGGACGACTGGTATTTTCAAACCACCCAAATCTTCCGAATGGCCCATGAACAGATAACCGCCCGGGGAGAGATAGTGGCAAAATTTGTTGACCAGCTTCTCTTTCGTAGGACGGTCAAAGTGGGCAATGACATTGCGGCAAAAGATGACATCCATCTGCTCTCGCAGACCAAAATCGGCATCCATGATATTCAGCCGGCGAAACTTCACCATGGCACGCACTTCCGGGACAATACGTACCAACCGCCGGGCAGGCTCCCGGCTTTTCAGTAGGTATTTTTGTTTCATTTCCAGAGAGATAGGTGAAACCTTCGCCATGCCGTAAACGGCACTGGCCGCAGTCGTCAAGGCCCGACTGGAGACATCCGTGGCCAAAACCTTGGCCTTGAACGGAATACCCGGGTAGTGGCTGGAAAACTCCTGCAGGACCATGGCCAGAGTATAAGCCTCCTCGCCGGTAGAACATCCCACATTCCAGATCATGAACTCACGGGAAAGACCTGCCCCCAACTCCTTGATCAACTCCGGAATGGCGGTCTTGACCATAAACTCAAAATGGTCGGCGGCATGGAAAAAATCGGTCTCACGGATGGTTACGGCATCGATAAACTGCATCAACTCCTCATCCGGCCGTTCCGTACCCAGCAACCACTCCATGTACTCCTTGAAGGTGCGCTTGCCAACCTGACGCAACCGCTCCTGAATCACCTCGATCAACAGGGTTCTTTTGGCAATAGGCACCTGGATACCACACTGCGCTTGTACAAACGCGCTCAACTGCTGGAAGTCCTGGTCAGAGAAACCCAAACAATCGTCCTGTTCCTCGCTGAAAAAGGGTCTCATGAGATCAACACCCCTCCTGCAAACCTATTGGCAAACAGACACCCCCTCCCAAGCCCACGACCGGACCAGATCTGGACCAGCCAGAGTTCAAGCCGCCGCACTATCATCACGGTCATTCATATCCATGACATGTTCCAACGCTTCCACCAACAAGAACAACTGGCCAGTTCCGAACACGATGATCAAATGACCTCCCCCTGTCAACCCACACCATGGATAGAATCCGCACTCACCCCTCACATGCGGGCGGGGTAGCACCGCACCCGACCGGGCAAGTCCCCCCCTCCCCCGCATCCCACGACCACCTGATCATCAGACCGGCCTGTCCGGGTCACTAAAAACTCTCAAATTCCTCATCTGAATGGCTCATTTTCAGGTCAACCCCGCCAGACTTACTGCGCCCGGGTGCCGCAAGAGCCGGTTGCCGTTTACCTCTTGCCAGATCAATACGACCACTGGCATTGTGTGCAGATGCAGCCTGTACCTTTGCTGCGGGTCTCTGAGCAGGCGGCTTGCCAGCGGCAGGCATCCTGGCCGGTTTTTGCCTGGGCGCATGTGTTTGCTGACCCAGGTTAAAAAACGAGATGGAATGGGCCATCGTTTCGGCCTGTGCACTCAACTCCTCCGCAGTTGCGGCCATCTCCTCGGAAGCTCCCGCATTTTGCTGAATGACATGATCAAGTTGCTGAATGGCTTGGTTGATCTGTACAGCCCCCTGGCTCTGCTCCTGACTGGAAGCATTGATCTCTTGGATCAACTCCGCTGTCTTCTGAATGTCTGGCACCAGCTTATTGATGATCCCTCCGGCCTTTTCCGCCACATCAACACTGGAGGAGGAGAGTTGGCTGATCTCCCCCGCTGCCATCTGACTGCGTTCTGCCAGTTTCCTGACCTCTGCAGCCACGACGGCAAAGCCCTTGCCATGCTCCCCGGCTCGGGCCGCCTCAATGGCGGCATTAAGAGCCAACAGGTTGGTCTGCCGGGCAATCTCCTCAATAATGCCAATCTTGGAAGCGATCTCTCTCATGGCATTCACCGCCTGACCTACCGCCATCCCACCATCCGCCGCATCCTTGGCGGCTATTTGGGAAATGTTCTGGGTGGTATTGGCATTGTCGGTATTCTGCTGGATATTGGAGGTCATCTCCTCCATGGAGGAAGAGGTCTCCTCGATAGAGGCAGCCTGTTCGGTGGCACCTTGGGAAAGATTCTGGGCAGTATCCGAGATCTCGTTGCTGCCGATGGAGACCTGTTCGGCAGCAGCAGACACCTCGGTGATCACCTCCCGCAGTTTTTCCACCATCTCCTTCAAGGCTGCAGCCAACTGCCCAACCTCATCCTTCTGATCCAGCTCTATGGTGGCGGTCAGATCACCCGATGCAATCCGTTGTGCAAAACCAACCCCCTGCAGCAATGCACTAACGATGGCACGAGAAAGAAAAACGGCAATCAACAAACCCAACACCACCGCCCCAAGACTGGCACCTACGATAAGCACACTGGAACTGGCCGCCTGGGCCATGGCTTTTTTCTGTTGACCGGAAACCACCCCATCCAACTTCGCGTCGACCGCCCGTCTGGCGGTGATCATCTCCTGTTCCGCCTTGTTCTGTTCCTTGAGGAACTCCATAATGGCCTGCATCTCTTTCTGATAGCCCTCTATGCCGGCTATGATTCTCTTGGCCTGGTCGATGTTGCTTTGTTGAGAAAATTTCGGCAACAGCCCCTGGGCGATCTTGAGTGCGGTGCCACTGCCCTCCAGGTTGCGTTTGACAAACTCCTCCTCTTTACCATGGGTGAGAAAGATCTCCTTCTCACCGATGCGGGCATCCTTGAAATGGATCAGTAATTGCGAGGCACGGATCGCCGTATCAATCTGATCAACCAACCCGGCTCCCCGACTGGCACCAGCATCCGATTGGCTGAGAACAGCGTGAAGCTTTTTGGCTTCGTCTTCCTGTATGGCGGTTACCTCAACCTTCACTACCTTGTCGGCAATCTCCCGGATACGGGTCAGACTCTCGGAACGACTCCGTTCCAACTCCACATAACGCGCAAAAGCCTTGCCATAGAGCTCCATCCCGGCCATCACCGCATCCAACTCGGCCTTGTCCGCAGGATCCTGAAATTTTTGATCCCGGTCGACAATCGCCTGCCTCTTCACCTCTTCAACCGCCTTGTGCAGTGCTTCCACATACTTCATATCTTTACGAATAATGAAATTTTTCTCCGCCTGCATGGCCTCTGTCACATGGCTGATCAGAGCCGCCATGTCCTGGCTTTTATCCATACGTCCAGTCAGACCAGCAACACCATCGTAACCGGTAAAGGCTACAAAAGAGGTCAACAGCAAGACCAAACCAAAGCCCACCCCCAATTTGATACCCATCTGCAAGTTTTTCAAGTTTTCCCCCGGTCAAGTGAAGAAATACGTTAAACCACACCCACCAACATCAAGATATGCTGCCAGACAACTACCACCAAACAACCCATCCAGCGGGAGGATCCTCCTATTGGCGGTCACGCATTCGGGTCAACATGGAGTGAAACAGATCGTGGGAGATGGCCACGCCAAAACGGGCCGGGTAATCGGTGATCTGCAAAGCCAGCCCCTCTGCCGTCACCCGCATCACCTGACAGGAGAAGCGATGCACATCCTCCCCGGTCGTCAGTTGCAGGTATCCCGTCTCTCCAACCTCCACCTCTACCTCCTCCCCTTCCGGGATAAAAAAGAGCCCGGCCACAGAGACATCGCGGGATACACCGTAGTAAACCCGCTCTTCAGAAAATTCCAGCCTCAACATTTTTTGGTGTGAGTACCTTGCATCGTCACGATGGTCCGGCATGGTCGCTCCTTGCTCCAATAAGATCAACCCGCACTGCTGGCTTCCGCAGTGGGCAGAAGATGATATTCCTTCAGTTTGTTAAATAATTGCACCTGGTTGACAGGCTTGGTGATATAGTCGGTACAACGGCCTCTGAAGAAGGCCTCAACCACCTGGGCTTCGGTATCCAAGGCAGTTACCATGATAATAACAGCCTGCTTCGCCTCGTCAACCCCTCGTTCCCGTTCGTAGCTGCGTATACTCTTCAGGGCATCCTGACCATTCATGTCCGGCATCATGATGTCCAACAACACCAGATGATAAGGGTTTCCCTCTTCATGCGCCAAAATAAAGGCCTCCACCGCCTCCCGACCATCCACCGTCAGGTCGCAGTCTCCAAGATCTTTTAATATTTGCTGCAAAAGCATACGGTTAAACTGCTCATCGTCCACAATCAGGATGCGCATGATCATATCCTCACAAGAGGTGGTTCCAAACCGGCCAAGTGGCACGGGGCTTTAAAACAGTTCAAAACCGTCCGATTCCTCTTCACCGGCTTCATCAGCCCCCAGCACAGATCCATGAACCTTGCGCTCTCTGTCCATGGTATAAAGGCTGGCCAAGTCGGCAAATTCGGTGGCCAGGGTGGAAAGATCCCCTGTCAACGTTTGTGAAATTGACTCGCCGACCAACTCGGGCAACAGCTCTTGCAGACGGCTGATCACATGATCCGTCCCTTTCTTGACCGGGTCGTGAAAATCCAGGGTGGCGACCAGCAGCCGAATCTGGACCATAATGGTCTGCGTCTCTTCAATAATCTCGTTAAAAAGGGTCGAGAGGTCACCATGCTCCGCCTCTATCTGCTGGGCCCGCAGCGGCACCCGACGCAGCAGGGTAACCACCCGCATGATGTGGGGCGTGGACTTTTCCGAATAGTGCAGGCCGATCGCCTGCAATTGGGTCGTCACCTGGAGCAGTTGCTGACCTTGGGCGTTGCCCTGCTCCTGGATACGGAGCATCAACTGATGGATGGTAGCCGACAGGCTCTCCACCCGGCGGTTGTTCTTGCTTTCCAGGGTCACCAACAGCTTGTCCATACGCACGGCGGTCAGCATCAACATATCCAAGGCCCGTTTGGTCTGGAACAGGCTGTTCTCCGTCTTGGAAAAGTTGCGCAGCAGCTCGATGGAAAAATGGTCGTCAAAAATACTGAGTCGCAACAAGGCACCCAGCAAAAAGGAGAGATCAGCAATCTCGATCCTGAACAGCATGGCATCGTCACGGGCAGCGACCATGTTCTGTTTGCGCTCGCCGGCAATGGCTTCCAACGCACCCAACCGCTCCCGCAAGGAAGAAACAGCCTCCACCAGATCATTGGTAAGCCCCTCCAACTGCTCCTCGGCAATCCGGGTGGCAATGGCCACCCAACGCTTGTCGCTGTTTTTCAGTTTGCCCTCTGTCACCCGTTGGGCAACCTGGTTCAAGGTGGCAATCACATGCTCCAAACGTTGAGAGGTGATGTCATCAAACTGAATGCCCTGCATCATTTCAAACAGAATACGGTTGACCGGAGAGGCCTGCTCCTCCAGGGATCCGCAACGGTTGCTCATGGCCTGCACCCGATCCACCATCTGCTTCATGATGGTGGTCGAACGGGACTTGAGCATGGAAAAATGGTGTTTGGAACTCTCCAGGTCGGCGGACAGGCGACGGGAGGTCTCTCCCAACAAGGCAGAAGAGTCCTGGGTAGCGAGCAGAATCTCCCGGATCAGGGTGCGAATCTGGGTCATCAGGCTATCGACAATGGTGCCCAGGGTCTGTCGCTCCAACTCCCCGCTCCCAATCTGAGCCCTGACCTGCTCAGCCATGGTGGGCAGCAAGGCATCCTGTTCCAGATCCAGAGCCCAAATCGTCAGTTGATGCAACTGATCCTGAATGCCGGACTGCTGTGCCACCAGCTCACCGACAGCCTGCAACACCGCCTTGGTCTCCTGGTCAATGCGACGGTAATCCTCCTGCAACGGTTTGATGCCCAGCAGGTTATCCTGGGGCGACAACCGCTCCTGGGCAGAAAAGGCCTGGGTAACGGAAGAGGCAAAGCCAACAGAAAACTGGCCCATCTGATCGGTCACCTGGGCAAAACCCGCCTTGCTGACTGTCGCGACCTTTTCCAGCAACCCCTTCTGTTTCTGAAAACGGGCAATGGGGGAAGGGCTTGCATCCTGAGTAGTCATCTTCTGTTCTCCACAACCTTGTTAACCAATATATCCCTGAAACGGCCAGGGCCACGCCTTGTGCCCCCGCCAACGCCCGAAGCCCTGATAACACGGGTACCAAACCAGGGCAAGGATTGATGCAGGCGCATCGCCCCCCCGGTCCACAGCTGTTACGAACGATTGCGCCCCGTTGCTGTCACCTTGAAAAAGGCGATGGACTCTTGCAGGCGCAAAGCCTCACCATTGAGTTCATCGGCAGTCCCGGACATCTCTTCCGCCATGCCCGCATTCTGCTGGATCACCTGATCCAATTGCTGAATGGCCTGATTGACCTGAGAGGCCCCCTCGGCCTGTTCCTGGGAGCCGGTGGTAATCTCCTGCACCAGTTGGGCGGTGCGCAGAATGTTGGGCACCAGACGGGCCAACAATTGACCCGCCTTTTCAGAGACCTGCACGGTAGAGCTGGAGAGCCGGCCAATCTCCCCGGCCGCCTGTTGACTGCGCTCGGCCAACTTGCGCACCTCTGCCGCCACTACGGCAAAACCCTTGCCATGCTCACCCGCCCGGGCCGCCTCGATGGCTGCATTCAAGGCCAACAGATTGGTCTGGCGAGCGATCTCGTCAATGATGGAAATTTTGGTGGCAATCTCCCGCATGGCGGCCACCGCCTGGGTCACGGCCTGGCCACCCGCCTCTGCATCCTGGGCAGACTGGCGCGCCATCTTTTCCGTCGCGATGGCGTTTTCAGTATTCTGCTGAATATTGGCAGTCATCTGTTCCATGGCCGATGAAGTCTCCTCCACCGAGGCCGCCTGTTCAGTGGCACCTGAGGAGACCGTCTGGGCTACCTCGCTGACCGCCTGACTCTTGACAACCATCTGGCTGCCCACGTCGATAATCACCTCCATCGTCTGGCGCAAATTTTCCGCCATGTGACGCACTGCGCCGTAAATCCCCTGCAACGGTTGATTTTGATCAAAATGGATCGCCAACTCCCCCTCGGCCAAACGATGGGCAATGGCCATGACCGCCACCGGTTCGCCACCCACCTGCCGGAATATTTGCCGGGAAATGGTCACGCTCAAAAAAAGGCTGAGCAGTGCTGCAGCTACGGTCACCGACAGGTAGATGGTATAGGCCCGGCTGGCCTCTGCCCCCAACCGCTCGGTGCGCTCATCCAGGTCGCGGGAGAGACGATCCTCCACATCTTTCAGCAGATTGATCTTGGCGGATATGGTATTGAACCAGACATTGGGATCCACACCAAACTGACCCGCTGCGGTAGAGTTAAGCAGCCGGTGCATGGCCTGGTCTGCCGGATCATCGTCAATCTTGACCCCGGCTTTGGCGTCCCCATCAATCTCCTGTAGCGTCTTGCCCCGGTTTTGCAGGTCGATAATCGCATCAACGCTCCGACGGTAGGCTTCTGCATTATTCCAGATGGTCTCCACATCCCGAAGTTGTTCAGGGCTCAATGACTCGGGAGGCAGGGCGCGGACTTTGGCCATAACACCCGACATGGATTGAAAACGCTCTTCAAATTGCTGTTTGTATTTGGCCTGCACATCCAGCTGGGGAATCCCCCCCTCCGGCCCATAGAGGGCACCCCGGATCAGCAGGTTTTTAACCGTATGATAGATGCCTCGCAACGCCATATTCTGATTCATCTGGCTCAGCAATTGGTACAGGGGCCCGGAGACACCGCGTTTGAATGCTACACCCTGCATCCGTTCCACCTCAGCCACTTCAGGAGCTTTCATCTTCTCCTCGAAGAAGGCCACCTGCTCCGGCAAGGCCAGGGAGCGAAACCCCTGGAAGTAGACCTTCTGTTCGGCCACCAACTGGGCAAAACGGACGTAAACCCCTGGACCAAATTGACCTTGGGCAAAGGTGTTGGTCAGCAGGGCCCGCTCCAACCCCGCCAGCTCCTTGCCCAACAAAAACTGGGTATAGGCGATGCTGATGGAGGCCATCTCCACCTGGGCAGAAAGCTTGGCCAGGGTTGCCACCATCTCCAGAAAATCAGCATTCATGGAGGTATAATAACCAACAGCTTCCTTGGCAGTTGCGGTCAAGCTATCCACATTGCCCCGCAAGGCAGTCAGACCATCCAGACGCCCCATGGCTCGACTGAGAACCTTGGTCACCCCCTCACCCAGTACCTTGGTATCGCCCTCTTTCAGGAAAGTGCGCAACACTTGCGCACGCCGGTTGGTGTCCTCCCTCTGTTTGGGCAACTCCTCGCGAAATTTTCCCCCTTTGCTGCCCAGAAAACCGGCCGTCAAGCCCCGTTCCTTTTGTGTTTCATGCACCAAGGCACTGCTTAACACAGCCAGTCGAGAGGCGACCTGCATGCTTGCCATCTGTTTCATAACAACGTTTTTTTCCCACACGCCCTGAAAGCCGAACAGCAGCAAGCCAGCCAGTGGCAGCAACAGCATGACGATCAATTTACTCTGCAAAGGTAATGAATCCAACCATTTCATCACTAAGTTCCCCCAGCAATTGCCAAATATGAAACAAGCCCCCCCCCATTGTCCTCTCAGGAAGCAGACGCCTGTCACTCTATCTCTTTTTCTTCTTGCCCTGCTGTTTGTCCGCTCTCTCCCCTGCCGCTGCTGCAACAACCCTGGCAGGCCCCATTCGATTCTCGGTCGCAATGGGCAACAGATCCCTGAACATGGACTGAAAATCACTCACCACGCTCCTGGGGGGCGACGCAGCCAGATTATCGGGCGCGGTTGCCGGCCCGGTTGCCACCGCTGCCGATAATGGAATCTCCGGGTCAAGAGACTCTTCCGCTGCCATTGTTCCTTCCGGTGGGAGTGGCACATCCAACGCCAACGTATCAGCGACAGAGTGTTCCGGCAGCCCAGGCTCAACCCTGTCGTCCGTTTCCAACAGCCCCAAAACCGATCCGTCAGACTCTGCGGCCACCCCGATCGATTCGGCAGTCTCCAAAACCTCCACAGCCGCTTCGTCAGACCTCATGAACTCCGCAGTCAACTCGTCGGCCGCCAAAACCTCCACAGCCGCCTCGTCAGACCCCACGGACTCCGCAGTCAATGCGTCGGCCGCCAAAACCTCCACAGCCGCCTCGTCAGACCCCACGGACTCCGCAGTCAATGCGTCAACCGCCAAAACCTCCACAACCGCTTCGTCAGACCCCACGGACTCCGCAGTCAATGCGTCAACCGCCAAAACCTCCACT
>PEAG01000185.1 GCA_002753505.1 Magnetococcales bacterium HCHbin5
CAAGCGGGTCGCCTGATAGCCATCCAGCACCGGCAACTGCACATCCATCAACACCAGCTCAAAGGAGCCGCTTGCCACCTTCTGCACCGCCTCCTGACCATCACCGGCAATCTCCACCACCACGCCCGCCATCTTCAACAATGCCCGGCCCACCTCCTGGTTGATCGCATTGTCCTCCACCAGCAACACCCGCGCCCCGACAATGCTCTGGTTTGGGGTCGCCGTGGCGATGGTCCGCCTGTCCGCCCCCACGGCCAGGGCAACCTGCTTGCCAAACAGATGCATGATCGCGTCAAACAGCGCGGAAATCTGCACCGGCTTGTCGAGATAACCGTCCGGCTGGAGGAGAGTCCGGTCTCCCCGCAGGCGGGCCTGTTCGGCCAGAGGCGACATGAACAGCGTGGGCAGACGCGCCGTATGTTCCAGAGATTTCACACACTGCAACACCTGCGCCCCATGCAGTTCCGGCATGTGCCAGTCCAACAGCAGCAGATCAAACGGTTGCCCCTGCTGATGGCTCCTCTCCAACTCAAGCAACCCCTCCAGACCGGAAAAGGCCATGCTCACCTGAAAGGAGAAGGATTCCAGAGCCGTGCGCAACATTTTTTGACTGGAGCGATTGTCATCAACGACCAATACCCGCTTTCTCTGAATATCCTCCGGCAGTTGCAAACTCCGCCGCCGGTTGTGTTCGGGCAGGCCGAAGCGGGCGGTAAAAGAGAAGGTACTCCCCTGGCCCGGCCAACTCTCGACCTCGATGGCACCCCCCATCTTCTCCACCAGATATTTACTGATCACCAACCCCAGGCCGGTCCCCCCATAACGGCGGGTGGTACTGCCATCCGCCTGGGAAAAGGCGTGAAACAGACGCTCAACCTCTTCAGGGGTCATGCCGATACCGGTATCCTTGACCGCAAAGCGCAACAGGACACTCTCCTCCATCTCGGTCGCAAGCTCTATGGAGAGCACAATCTCCCCCGACTGGGTAAATTTGATCGCATTGTTGGTCAGATTGGTCAGCACCTGCCCCAGCCGGGTGGGGTCCCCCAGCAGGGAACGGGGAACCCCCCTGGCCACGGCAAAAATAATCTCCAACTGCGTGGAAAGGGTTTTGCTCGTCACCAGGGTGGAGAGATCATGCAACACATCGTCCAGATGAAAAGGGATGCTCTCCATCGCCATCCGGCCCGCCTCAATTTTGGAAAAATCCAGCACATCGTTGATGACATGCAGCAGCCCATGGGCGGCATTGTGCATCTTTTCCAGATAATTCCGTTGCTGCGGGGTCACTTCGGTGTGCAGACAGAGGTAGGCCATGTTCAGAATGGCATTCATGGGGGTGCGAATTTCATGGCTGATATTGGCCACAAAAAAACTTTTTGCCTGACTGGCCACCTCGGCCCGCTGTCGTGCCGTCTCCAGCTCTGCGTGCGAGACACGGAGATCCAATACCATCTTCTGGAAGGCGGTCGCCAGATCGCCGATCTCATCCTCCGTCCGCACGCTGAGGGTCCACTCCTCCTCGCCACGGCCAATGCGCTGGGCCGCCGCCTTGAGACGCAGCACCGGTCGGACAATGTTCCGGTTGACAATCAGCCCGACTAACAGCAAACCCGCCAGAATGATGAGCACAGAGAGCCACAAACCCATCCCGATATGCCAAGCCAACTCGCTCCAGGCAGTGGCGGCGTGTTCGGTCATCTCCTCCTTGGTGTGCTGGATCAGCTCTAGACAGAGCTTCCTGGCCGCATGCCCCCGCCCCTCCATCACCCCAGCCTGCTCAGCAACCCGTTGCTCCTGTTGCACAAGTTTGAAAAAAGCCTGTTCATACTGGTCCAGTCCATCCAGCAGCAATTTTTTTTCCGGAACGGGTTGATCGGGAGAGGCAATGCGCGTGCGCAGATCATGCAACAGGTCGGCGATACGATGCAGATATTTTTCATCCTTGCGGACCAGATAATCCTTTTCATGGCGGCGAATGGTCAGATAATTGTTGGAGGCGTGGGGTATTTTGGATGAAGTCTGATCCAGTTGGCCCAAGATCTCTTCCAGCTCATGGGCCCGCTGGCGTACCTCCCCCAACAGGCCGGACTCCTCGTCCATCCCCCTCGCATGCCAGATATCGATCGCCGTGTAAAACGATTCGCGAAATTGCTCAATGGCCTGGATGAGTTGCCCGCTCATAGCCATTCTTTGCTGATCGTCAACCGCCCGATGCGCCGCCTTGAATTGCCGCGCATAAAAAAGGGCATCGTTGACCAGCAGCTCCACCACTTTGGGCGACTGGATATACTCCCGCCACTTTTCTGCCCGCAGCATGGCTTCAAAAATATTTTCCGACCACTCCATCTCCAACCAGCGGGCGGCCATATCCTTTTGTGCCGTCTCCCGCGCGGTCATCAACACATGATAATAGGAGAGCATCATCCCCAACAGAATGATGGCAATGACGGCGAAGGTGATCAATAGCTTGGCATGAATGGTCTGCCGTCGCCAGGACATGGTCTCTCTCCCCAGAGGGTGCACGAGTCATCTGTTCACGGGTCTTGATCATCGTTTCGGCCAGTGGTGGGGGCTTTGCCCCCAGCCCCACCAGACCCACTTTGGAATGCATAGTTTAATGTCGGGGCTTTGCCCCGGACCCCTACCAGGGGCTTTGCCCCTGGACCCCACCAGGGGGATAATCCCCCTGGACCCCTGATAAAATTATT
>PEAG01000186.1 GCA_002753505.1 Magnetococcales bacterium HCHbin5
ACCAGCAACCTGGATTTGAGTCGGGCGTTGGTCAGCGATGCGGCTGGCAAGGTGGCCGCATCTGCGGTGACCAGCGCGGAATTGGGGTACGTGGCAGGTGTCACCTCTGGCATTCAGGTGCAGTTGAATGGCAAGGCGGCGAAGGAAATCATCCAAAACAGCCGTTCTGCCAACTATACCCTCGTTCTGACCGATGCAGGAAAACAGATCCTGCACCCTGCGGCGGATAATGCCGCTCGAACCTTCACCATCCCGGCCAACGGCAGCGTCGCGTTTCCAATCGGGACCACCCTTTGGTTTGTCAATGAGGTGAACTCTGTCACAATTGCCATCACGACGGACAGCATGTCACTGGCTGGGACGAACAAGACTGGCAACCGCACCTTGGCGGCCAACGGGGTGGCGACGGCACTGAAGATCACCGCCACCAAGTGGATGATCTTTGGCTATGGGCTGTCATGAGGGGAGGCATGGTTACCCATGCCTCCCCGATACCGCCTATCTGCCAGCGAACGCATCGCATGCATTGTCTCCGCGATCAAACCGGACGACATATTCGCTCATATTGCAAATTGTGTGAAGACTTGATTATCGCAACTCAAAATGACATCCTCGCAGGACCGTACATTGGTCCAAGAAACGCAAGCGAGGATCCGACTCGAGGTACTGCATAACACGGCATGGCAGGACCTGAACCCGCTCTTGCTGAAGGTCACCGGGCCGGGAACAACTGTAAACACGGATGACTGGAGCGGATATCTTCCACTGTCGGGCAATGGGAGAGTCCATGTGACCGTCTGCCACTCTCTCAAGAACCCGGTGTGGGCGCGAGATCTGGATGGAGATGGGGTACGCGAAGTCCACAACAACACCATGGAAGGTACGTGGGCCGGACTCCGAAATTTTCTGCGCCCGTTTCGTGGCGTCAACAAGGTCTACCTCCAACAGTACGTGGCCATGCACGAATGGGCGCATAACCTCAAACGGGTGACGCTGGAATTCCTGAGGATTCTATGCGGCGTCACACAATTTGCAATATGAGCGGACATATTTTACGCATACCGTTGGAAATACCCAACCTGGATGCAAGTTGGAGGCTTTTGTGAGAAATCTGCACTGGCCGCAGACTTTTCCCTCGCTGGCCGATTGGGCAGTGCTGCTGTCCTGTCCATCATGTTGTGTGGTCATTGTCGGTACTCCTTTTTTTGCCGCCCCGTCTCCGGGGCGGCGGTATCTTCATGCTGCGATGCCAACATACCGCCCATAGTTGTGTCCCGACGGGTCGAGGTACAGGGTTTGGCGACCTTCCGACTCAATGGCGATGGCAATATGCGTCTCGTTGGTCGAATGCAAAAACCCGCCACCGTTGATCCAATCGCGTGGCTTGAGCATATCGCTGGCAAAATCGTCGTACTCCTCGTTGGACAGTTTGAACACCCGGTCAACCAGTGTCTGCTTCGGGGAATCCTGGTAGCCATCCTCTTCGGGTGCGATCCAGGCGAGCAGTGCCTCCATGTCCCTCGGTTTGCGGGCAAACCGGACAGAAAGGGACAGCCTTTTCTTCAGTTTGGTTTGGGTCATCGTCGTTTCTCCTGATGGTTGTTTGTGTTCTGCCTCGAACACATGAAGCCATATTCCGGAGGACGGTTGCAACCATTATATCGTTTTTATCTTATTGATATTGAACTGCTTTGTCTAATCCATTAACCCCGCCCTGGCGGGGTTTTGTGCTTCTGGGGGGGCATGCTCATCACCATAGAAGGGATGGAACGTCCGATGATCATTCGACTGACGCAACTCGATGGCAAGCTGCCGAATCTGGCCCTGATGCGGTTGGCCAGCTATCACCGGCACCAAGGCGACGAGGTGGTCTTCACTCGGGAACCGGTCCGCACCTTGTTTGAGCCTGCCTATGATCGTGTTTACGGATCGGTGATTTTCAACTCATCGGCCCATCTGGTGGAGCAGTTTTGTCGGCATTTCCCGCAGGCCATCCTGGGTGGCACCGGTTCCGGGAATCTGCATACCGTCGAGCAGGTGATCGGCCAGGAATGGGCACACTTCGACTACAGCGATTACCCGGAGGTCAAGGAGTCCATCGGCTTCACCCAGCGGGGGTGCCGGATGCGCTGTCGTTTCTGCGTTGTACCTGAAAGGGAGGGAAAATCGCGGGCCACCAGCACCATCCACGAAATCTGGCGGGGCCCTCCCCATCCACGCAAGGTCCACCTGCTCGACAATGACTTTTTTGGCCAAGCCGAGGCGGCATGGCAGGCACGTATCAATGAACTGCGAGAGGGCAATTTCCGGGTCTGTTTTGGCCAGGGCATCAATGTGCGCGGGATTACCGCTGCACAGGCCAGTGCATTGGCTTCGGTCGAATATCGGGACACCAAGTTCCAGCAACGGCGGCTCTATACCGCCTGGGACAATCCGAGAGACGAACAGCGATTTTTCACCGGGATCAACACCCTGGAAAAGGCCGGCATTCCGCCCACACACCTGATGGCCTACATGCTGGTTGGCTTTGATACAACGGAATCGTGGGACGGCATCCTGTCCCGGTTCAACAAAATGGTGGACCGGGGCATCAAGCCCTACCCGATGGTCTTCGATGCAGGGCGCAGGGACTTGAAGGCGTTCCAGAGATGGGCCGTCACGGGATTGTATCGGGCCTGTGCCTGGGAGGAATACCGGGGCACTC
>PEAG01000052.1 GCA_002753505.1 Magnetococcales bacterium HCHbin5
CCGTCACGGTCCCCGGCGGGGTGCAGGGGCGGAGCCCCTGCTGAACTGCGCGTTTTCCCAAAGCAAATTTTCGCAGAAAATTTGCGCAACGCGCACAAAACCGCCCCGCAGGGGCGACCCTGGGAGGGCGGCAGCCCGACACGCACGGTTATGTTATGGAAAATATTTGGATAAGAAACCAGAACTTTCGGGCTTTCGGACTTTTGTTTGCTGAGGCCAGGCATCGGTTTTTTTTCCAGACCATGCCAAATTTGGCCAGCTCTCAGTCGGGCTGCCGCCCTCCAGGAGTGCCCCTGCGGGGCGTTTTGGGCGCGCTGCGCCCATTTTCTGCGAAAATGGGCTTTTGTGAAAGCGCGCCCATTACATGCAGGGGCTTTGCCCCTGCACCCCACCGGGGACCGTGACGGTCCCCGGACCCCTGCAATTGTTTGGAGAGATTAGCAGAATAAAGGGTATCGTCATCATGTTAGCGCATATGGGGCTTTGCCCCTGCACCCCACTGAGGACCGTCACGGTCCAGACCCCTGCAATCATTCAAAATAACAAAAATATCAATGTGATGTAACATATATTCGGTGCTTTGCTCCCCGCCGGAAAAAGGGAACCGCTGTCACTCGGCAGAGCTCTGTCTGAGTATTAAATCCGCCTTGTTGTTCCCGTAGAAAAAGAGGATGATACAGGGATCTTTTACCGGAGGACGATGACGATGGGATTCTGGTCTGGCAAGTATGTTGCGGTTGCGATCGGCGGGGGTATTGCCGCCTATAAAAGTCTGGAACTGTTAAGGTTATTACGGGAAGAAGGGGCACGTGTTGTGGTCATCGCCACCGCAGCCGCACTCCACTTTGTCACCACTCTGACCCTGCAGGCCCTCTCCGGTCATGTGGTGCGCAGCGACCTTTTTACACCCAGCGAGACCGATGGCATGGACCACATCCGCCTGGCCCAGGAGGTGGACCTGCTGGTGATTGCCCCGGCAACAGCAGATTTGCTGGCCCGCATGGCCGGCGGCCACGGCGATGACCTGCTGACCACCCTGCTGCTGGCACGCACAGGACCGGTTTTGCTGGCACCCGCCATGAACGTTGCCATGTGGAATCACCCCGCCACCCAGCGCAATGTGGTTCAACTGCAAGCCGATGGCATCACCCTGGTCGGACCGGAACATGGTCTGTTGGCCTGCGGTGACCAGGGCCAGGGACGCATGACAGAACCGGCACACATTCTGGAAGCAGGCAGACGACTGCTTGCCCCGAAACCCTGGAAAGGCCGCGCTGTTTTGATCACAGCAGGCCCCACCCAGGAAAACTGGGATCCGGTCCGCTATCTCTCCAACCGCTCCAGCGGTCGGATGGGCTGGGCGGTGGCACAGGCGGCACTGCGGGCCGGAGCAGAGGTGACGTTGATACATGGGCCGGTCGCCATGCCGCCCCCCCAGGGGGCGGAGGCCATTGCGGTCGTCTCCGCTCAACAAATGTATGAGGCCACCCTGTCATGTTGGGAAAGCGCATCGGCAACCCGTCCTTTTGCTGCGGCCATCTTGACGGCCGCAGTGGCTGACTTCAGACCAGCCGTTCAACAACCGGGCAAGATCAAGAAAAGCAGCACGGAACCCGGACAGCAGAGCCAGTTGGCTTTGAGCCAGAATCCAGACATTCTGGCAACCCTGGCAGAACGGGCCAACCACATGGCCCAGGCCGGACAAACGCCGCCCGTCGTCGTCGGCTTTGCGGCTGAAACGGACGCTACACTGGATTCAACGGGGAGCGTCTCCCCGCTGGTACGGCAAAAACTGGCCCGCAAGGGCTGCGATCTGTTGGTGGTCAACAATGTATTGGCACCTGGTTGCGGTTTCGGCAGTTCAACCAACCAGGTGACGCTGTTGCATCGTTCCGGCGATACGGTGGCGTGGCCTCTATTGGATAAAGATGAGGTAGGCGAACGGTTGCTGGACTATTTGGTACATCTTTTGGTATAAACCGCCAGGCTGCTCATCCCTGCCTGCTGCCATACTTCACACACAAAGGAAACGGAACAATGTTGAAGTTTTCTAAAAAATTGTTGTACGCCATTGAGGCTGTGGTTGATATTGCCTACAACTCCGGCGGGGAGCCAGTGCAGATTCGCGACGTCACCGGCCGTCAGGGGGTGCCGCAACGCTACCTGGAACAGGTCATGCAGCGGTTGGTCAAGAAGGGCATTTTGAAGGGCATTCGCGGCCCCCGAGGGGGCTATCTGCTGGCCAGGGAGCGTTCCAAAATTTGCGTCGGCGATGTGGCGCGGGTGGTGATGGAGATGGGCCTCGATGAAGACAGCCACGAATCCGAGCAGATCGCCTCCGGCCCCATTGGCCAGCAGGTCATTTTGCCCCTTTGGCTGGAGTTTCAGGACGAAATTTTACAGATGATGGATAGGATAACGGTAGAGGAGTTGACCACCCGCGCCTTCCATCAAGGCATTCTCAGTGAGGCCCACAGCCGCATGACTTATGCCATCTGAACGCCCCCGACAGGGCGACAACGGGAGTCATGATGGGTGAAAGAGAGGGTGTATTGCTGTTGGGGGTGGGGGGACTGGGCTGTGCGGCTGCCCTGGCGTTGGTGACTGCGGGCGTCAGTCGACTGGGATTGGTGGACGACGATCAGGTCTCCCTCTCCAATTTGCATCGGCAGATTTTGTTTCGGACCGGGGATGTTGGCAGCCGCAAGGTGACTCAGGCTCGCCAGCGACTGTTGGAGCTGGATCCGGGCTGTCGCGTGGAGTTGATCCCCAGGCGGCTGGCAACCCGGGCAGAGATAGGGGCGGTCGCGGCCGGGTATGCGGTTGTCCTGGATGGTTCCGACAACTTTGGCAGCCGGTTTGCGGCCAATGATGCAGCGGTTTATGACCGTTTTCCCCTGGTTCATGGGGCAGCAACGGGTCTGCGGGGCCAGTTGTGCGTCATAGCAGCGGGGGGACGCCCCTGTTTGCGCTGTCTTTTTGGTGCTCCTCCGACCCGGGAGGCTGGCAATTGTCGGAACGAGGGGGTTTTGGGTCCATTGGTCGGCGAAGTGGGGTGGTTGATGGCCATGGAGGCGATCAAGCTGCTGCGTGGCAGTGGGCAGCCTCTGGCAGGGCGGTTATTGACCATTGACATTGCATCTGCCAAGCGGCGTACGATTGGCCTGTCCCCCAACCCCGACTGCACGGTTTGTGCGGCCTCCCCGGGGCAGCGCAGCTAACAGACTTTGCGAGACAAATCATGGCAGCCATTTATCAAGACATCACCCATACGATTGGTCGCACTCCGTTGGTGCGGATCAATCGTCTCGCAGAGGGGTTGCCCTGTGAACTGTTGGTAAAGTTGGAATTTTTTAACCCAACGGCCTCTCTGAAGGATCGCATCGGTCTGGCCATGATTGAAACGGCCCGGCAGGCGGGATTGATTCGGGCGGGGACGGTGATTGTGGAGCCCACTTCCGGCAACACCGGCATTGCGTTGGCCTCTGTCTGTGCGGCGCAGGGGTTGCGGTTGATTCTGACCATGCCGGATTCCATGTCTTTGGAACGACGCAAGTTGCTCCGGTTGTTGGGAGCTGAATTGGTGTTGACCCCCGCCTCTTTGGGTATGAAGGGTGCCATTGATCGGGCGCACCAGATCATGCAGCGGGAGAAAAACAGTTTCATGCCCCATCAATTCAACAATCCAGCCAACCCCCAGGTTCATCTGGATACCACGGCCCAGGAGATTCTGGCCGATACCGGGGGGCAATTGGATGTGTTGGTGGCGGGTGTTGGTACGGGCGGTTCTCTTACTGGTATTGGCCGGGCATTGCGCGCTGTTTTGCCCGACATCCATATTGTTGCCGTTGAGCCGGAAAATTCTCCGGTCCTCTCAGGTGGCATTCCGGGTCATCATGGCATTCAGGGGATTGGGGCTGGTTTTGTGCCGCCGGTTTTGGATACCCGGTTGATTCAAACGGTGATGCGTGTGCAAGATCGGCAGGCGGTGGAGATGATGCGGGCGTGTGCCCGGCGGGAGGGGATTTGTTGTGGCATCTCCTCGGGTGCAGTGTTGGCAGCAGCGTTGACGTGGGTCAAACGACAGCCATTTCATCCCGCCGACCCCAAGCGGATTGTGGCGATTTTACCGGATTTTGCCGAGCGTTATCTCTCCGCGCTCCCGGAAGAATAAAGTCTCAAACAATCTCCCCCGGCAGGTTGCCCCCTGGACACAATACTATACGCCAAACATGGTTGCGGTCTTTCTAAACAATTGCAGGGGTCTGGGGAGCGTCACGCTCCCCAGTGGGGTGCAGGGGCAAAGCCCCTGCATGAGATGCGCGTTTTCCCAAAGCAAATTTTCGCAGAAAATTTGCGCAACGCGCACAAAACCGCCCCGCAGGGGCGACCTTGGGAGGGCGGCAGCCCGACTCGCACGGTTATGTCGTGGAAAATATTTGGATAAAAAAACCAGAACCTTCGGATATTCAGTTTTTTTTCTGACACAAGGCCAGGAACGGTTTTTTTTCAAACCCTCCCAGACTTGGCCCGCTCTCGGTCGGGCTGCCGCCCTCCAGGAGTGCCCCTGCGGGGCGTTTTGGGCGCGCTGCGCCCATTTGCTGCGCAAATGGGCTTTTGGGAAAGCGCGCCCGTTACATTGCAGGGGCTTTGCCCCTGCACCCCACCGGGGACCGTGACGGTCCCCGGACCCCTGCAATAGTTTGAAAAGATTATGTTGGCGCATATAGGGCTTTGCCCCTGCACCCCACCGGGGACCGTGACGGTCCCCGGACCCCTGCAATAGTTTGAAGAGCAGAAACAATAATATGCCGTTACCACTAGAAAACAACGAAGAGTCGGAATGGCTGGAACGCTACTCCCGACAACTGCTCCTTAAAGAGGTCGGCGGTGCCGGCCAGCACCGCCTGGGCCAGGCAACCGTGGCCATCGTCGGCACCGGCCTGATGACCATCCCGTTGACACTCTACCTGACCGCCGCCGGTATCGGCCACCTGCTGCTGCTGGACCAACCGCAATCCACACAAACCCACCGCGCCACCCTCCATGCGTTGAACCCCTTGGTCCAGACAACCGCATCCCCCATACCCACCACCCTGGAACAGACCATCGAACAGATGAATGGCTGCAACCTGACCCTCCTGGCCCACGACCATGCCCACATCCGCCAACAGTTCAACCAGGCTGCCCTGCAAACCCGACACACCCTCATAAGCGGTTGGCAAACCAAAGACCTCTATTTTATCAGTACCATACATGCCAACCCTGACCCCAACCCCCCCTGCCTGCTCTGCACAGAAACCGTCTGCAACACCTTTGCAGCCACCCATCCCAACCCCCACCCCGACCCCAACCTCACCCGAATGGCCGCCGGCGTGATCGGCTCCGTATTGGCCATGGAAACCCTCACATTACTGCTCGACAATAGAACACAAATATGCTACGGTGCCCGTGTGTTTTATCCTGAAGAGGGAAGATATGACGCCATGCCTGTCTTAAAAAATCCACACTGCCCCGCATGCAGCAGTCACTCAAGTGATTGAATCTATTGATATAACAGGCTCTGTTTGCCCGATGACCTTCGTTCGGGTCAAACTCAAGCTGGAGTCAATGGCTCCAGGCACGACGCTCCGCATCCGCCTGAATGCCGGAGAACCACTGGAAAATTTGCCCCGCTCGCTCCAGGAAGAGGGATGCCGGGTAGTGAGTCTGGCTTCAGACGGAGATGCCTTCTTGTTGGTGGTGGAAAAATAATAAAGGGGTGACAATTTTTTTTACTGTTACTGTAAAAAATATGGTCTGTTTTGTTGCGCTGAACGGGCTCCGCGAAAAAAAGAGTTACGCACTCCTCGAAAAAAAGTTAATATCTGATTGATAATGATTGTGTTTTAATCTTGGTACATGCATTGCTTTATCCTTATCCAACGGCGGACCCACTAAGATCAGCCGGTTCCAATAGAAACCAATATTCTTTTACCTCAGGAGAGGAACAATGTGCAGAGATATTCAGCAGGATAAAAATGGCCGTCAACAAGGTTTTACCTTGATCGAATTGATGATTGTGATTGCCATCATCGGCATTCTGGCCGCAGTGGCTCTGCCGGCCTACAAGGACTATACCGTGCGTGCCAAAGTCGGAGAGGCACTCAGTCTTTCTGCCGGTGCCAAGCTGGCGGTGGCTGAAACCTATATGAGCACCTCGGCCTGGCCGACCAGCAATGCGACCGCCGGCCTGCCGGCGACCGCCATCACCGGCACCTATGTCGCCAGTGTGGTTGTGGGGGCAGCGGGCAAGATCACCATCACCTTCAACAATGTGGATTCCATCCTCAGTGGTGCCACCGTCACCCTGACCCCCACCAGCGCGGTGGGAGACGGGATGATCACCTGGGTATGCGGCAGCAGTCTCAATGCGGCAACGCCCCAGTATCTGCCCACCTCTTGCCGCAATGCGCCGTAAGCTGCACATCGCCGTTGAACAACTCGCAACACAGAGCGGGCTCCCAACGGGAGCCCGCTTTTTGTATCAACTCATGTTCCGTGGTCTGCTTCGGTTTACACTATTTTAAACAATTGCAGGGGTCCGGGGACCGTCACGGTCCCCGGCGGGGTGCAGGGGCAGAGCCCCTGCTGAACGGCGCGTCTTCCCAAAGCAAATTTTCGCAGAAAATTTGCGCAACGCGCCCAAAGCCGCCCCGCAGGGGCGACCTTGGGAGGGCGGCAGCCCGACGCGCACGGTTATGTTATGGATAATGTTTGGACAAGAAAGCAGGACGTTCGGACAGTACGCTTTATTGTATTACGCTTCCTGTTTGATACAAGGCCAGGATCGATTTTTTTCCAAACCAAGTAACCTTTTGCCAGCTCTCAGTCGGGCTGCCGCCCTCCAGGAGTGCCCCTGCGGGGCGTTTTGGGCGCGCTGCGCAAATTTCCTGCGGAAATTTGCTTACGAGAAAGCGCGCCCTTGCATGCAGGGGCTTCGCCCCTGCACCCCACCGGGGACCGTGACGGTCCCCAGACCCCTGCAATTGTTTTAAAAGATTAAAAAAGCATGGGTGGGCATTTGTTCGCGTATATGGGGCTTTGCCCCTGCACCCCACTGGGGAGCGTGACGCTCTCCAGACCTCTGGAGGAACCCTGTCATGTCCATCGGTCCCAAATCCTTTACCGATCTCAGAAGCTTCCTGGCCGTGCTGGAATCCCGAGGCAAACTCTGCCGCGTTCAGACCGAGGTGGACCCTCAACTGGAGATCACCGAAATCTGCCGCCGCCTGCTGGCCACAGAAGGACCGGCTGTACTGTTTGAACGGGTCAAGGGGGCCAACATGCCCGTCGTGGCCAACCTGTTTGGCACCCAGGAACGGGTGGGGCTGGCCATCGGTCGCACCCTGCCGGAGCTGGAACAGCTGGGCACCCTGCTGGCACAACTGAAACAGCCAGAGCCCCCCAAAAAATGGCAGGATGCCAGCACCCTGCTGGCACAACTGAGCCGGGTTCGCCATATGCCAACCCGAACCCTCTCCAATCCCCCCTGCCAGGCCATTGTCTGGCGTGGCGAGGAGGTGGATCTGCACCGTCTGCCCATTCAAACCTGCTGGCCAGGAGATGCCGCACCCCTGTTGACATGGCCCCTGGTCATCACCCAGGGGCCCAGCGGGGGCCCCATCAACATCGGCATCTATCGCATGCAACGCATCGGTCGCAATCGCCTGATCATGCGCTGGCTGAAACATCGAGGGGGGGCCCAACACGCCCAGGCCTACGGGCGACGCCTGCCAGTGGCGGTGGCCATCGGTTGCGATCCCGGCACCTTGCTGGCGGCCGTTACACCGATACCGGAGAGCCTCTCCGAGTACGCCTTTGCCGGCCTGTTGCGGGAACAACGGGTGGAGACGGCCCCCGCCTTGACCGTCCCGTTGCCTGTTCCCGCCTATGCAGAAATTGTTCTGGAGGGGGTTGTGGATCTGGATGACCAGGCCGCCGAAGGGCCTTTTGGTGACCATACCGGCTATTATAACGAGGTGGAATATTTTCCTGTCTTCACCGTCCATTGCATGACCATGCGCCGCCACCCCCTCTATCTGAGTACCTACACCGGACGCCCTCCCGATGAACCTGCCGTGCTTGCCCTGGCTCTCAATCGTATCTTTGTCCCCTTGTTGCGTCAGCAATTCCCGGAGATTCAGCAATTTCACCTCTCCATGGAGGCCTGTTCCTACCGGGTCGCTGTGGTCTCCCTGGTCAAAGGCTATCCCGGCCACGCATTTCGCGTTATGGCCGGAATCTGGGGCTTTCTCAGGCAGTTTTTGTATACAAAGATCATTATTGTCGTCGATGCCGGTGTGGCGGTGGATGATTGGGATGCGGTGATGGCGGCAATCGGTCAGCATGTGCATGCCGGCCGTGACCTTCAGCTCTTTGCCAACACCCCGATCGACTATCTCGATTTTGCCTCACCCCAGGCGGGTTTGGGGGGTAAAATGGGGGTGGATGCCACCCGCAAGATAGGCCCGGAGCAGCAGGTTGCCCCCCCCTTGGCGGCATTGACGGCCGATCGGAGCTGGCTGGAGCGGCTTGCGATCCAGGCACCCTTTATTGTCCGAATCCATTTTATGGCCGGTGGTCGCATGGCGGTCGCCCAAATCAGCGGCCAGAGTGCGGGAGAGGGTCGGCAGGCCATCGCCTGCATTCAGGCTGTTGCTCCGGTGGGAGCCGGAGCGGATCAGCTGTGGGTGGTGGATCGGGATATCCGTCCGGACAACTGGTCGGATCTGCTCTGGGCCATTTCCACCCGTGCTGATCCCAGTCGGGATCTGGTTTGGGATCGGCAGACGGGTCGATTTGCCCTTGATGCGACCAACAAGCCCGAATTGGGTCGGGTATGGGGCAGGGTATTGCAGATGGATGCGAAGGTGGTGGAACAGGTAACCCGTCGCTGGTCAAGTTATGGTTTGCCGGGTCAAGGAAGCCCGGTTCCGTAGATGCCTTTATCACGGTCCCCAGTGGGGTGCAGGCAAGGCCCCATATATGACACAATGACGCCCGCTCTTTGTTAAATCTTTTAAAACGATTGCAGGGGTCCGGGGACCGTCACGGTCCCCGGTGGGGTGCAGGGGCAAAGCCCCTGCATGTAACGGGCGCGCTTTCCCAAAAGCCCATTTGCGCAGCAAATGGGCGCAGCGCGCCCAAAACGCCCCGCAGGGGCACTCCTGGAGGGCGGCAGCCCGACCGAGAGCGGGCAAAACATGGGATGGCTTGGAAAAGAGACCGTTCCTGGCCTTGTATCAAACAAAAAGCTGAATATCCGAAGGTTCTGGTTTTTTATCCAAACCTTTTCCAAAACATAATCGTGCGAGTCGGGCTGCCGCCCTCCAGGAGTCTGCCCCTGCGGGGCAGGTTTTGGGCGCGTTGCGCCCATTTTCTGCGAAAATGGGCTTTGGGAAAACGCGCCGTTCAGCAGGGGCTTTGCCCCTGCACCCCACCGGGGACCGTGACGGTCCCCGGACCCCTGCAATTGTTTAAAAGAACGATTAATCGTTTGAAAGAACAATCAGAAGAACATGAAGATCATCAAGAAAAGCAGGAATACGATCAGATGGACAGGTTTTTGTCCAACAGAATGGCCAGATACACCCCCCCCAAATAGCGCATGGAACCGATAAAATTTTTCCACGCCATGGGTCGATCATCCGGCCGCCGCAACAAAGCCCAATTCAACCGCAACAGATCCAACCCGAACAACAAAGCCCCTACCACATACAACGTCCCCAACTCATGCAGAAACCAGGGCAACAACGAAACCGCCACCATCAACAACGTGTTGGCAAAAATAATACGCACCGTCCTGACCGAACCAATCACAACCGGCAACATCGGTACCCCAACCCGCCGATACTCCTCCTGCAGAAAAATGGCCAGACTCCAAAAATGCGAAGGGGTCCACAAAAACAACAATAAAGCCATCAATACCGGCAAGGTCCGCAACTCGGGACTGACCGACGCCGCCCCCGCCAGAACCGCAAACGAACCCGCCAGACCACCAATGACTATATTCAACCAGGTCCGACGCTTAAGCCAGATCGTGTAGACAACACCATACAAAAAGGTACCCAGAATCAGATGCAATGCCGCCACCGGATTGAAAAACCATATCAACAAACTGGCACCCGCAACCGTCAACAACAGTGCCAACCATAACACACGCTCCGGATGCTGCCCCGCCTGCCCCGATGCCAAAGGCCGGTGCGCCGTCCGCTGCATGCGACGATCAATATCCCGATCCCAAAAATGGTTGACCACCGCCGACCCGGCCGAACCAAACAACATGGCACAACCCAACACCACAATTGCAGACAGCCTATACTGCTCAGCCACGGCCATGTGAGAGACCACCGCCGTCAGGGCAATCATCATCCCGATCTTCGGTTTGCATAACTCTATATATTGACCGACTGACAAAGCCATGGATCACCCTCGTTCAAACGCTGGAATTGGCAACAGCGGATCACACCCGGGCCGCAACAAACCTGGCCTCGACCACAATCGCATTCACTTCGGTTCAATCTTTTCAGCCCGCTCAGCTGCCGCACGCTGCTTCTGCGCCTTGCGCTCCAACTGCACCGCCGGGTCATACTCCTTGGTAAAATTATGGGTCAAAAAGCCGACAAGAAACAGTGCCAGTACGAAAAAAAAGATACCAGCTCGGTTCATCTGTTTGCGCCGCTCGGGCGTAATAGCGTTCTGGTCCACAGGCTGTACCTATCCATAAACAAGAGATAACGGCTGCCAAAAAAGGCCGGAGGGAAGCCCCTCCGGCCTGTGCTTGAACTACCCAACCAGCCCCTACCTGTAATTGTAAGGCGTCCAGGCAGCATCCACCACCACATCCTCGGCAAAGTTGCCCGGACCGGGGGGCGTGGCCGTATGGGTCCACTCCAGCGACTTCGAGCCCCAAGGATTATCCTCCGCCTTTTTCCCCTTGACGGCACTGATCAGCCAGTTGCTGATGGTCAAAGCCATGCCGATGGCAACAATGAACGCCCCAACAGTGGCCACCTTGTGATAGTCGGCAAAATGGGCGGGAAACTGCGAATAATCCCAATACCGCCTGGGCATCCCCTCCACGCCGATGATGAACAGAGGCCAGAACGTCACATTGACACCGATAAAGTTGAACCAGAACCCCAACTTGGCCTGGCCTTCATTCAACATCCGACCGGAAATTTTCGGGAACCAGAAATCCACCGCCGCAAAGACGGAGAAGGCCGCAAATATCCCCATGATAAAGTGAAAATGCGCGTGAGTAAACGAGGTCTCCCCTAAATGCACAGAGAGAACGGTCATCGCCAGCGGAATGCCGGTCAATCCACCGACGATCAACAGATAGAGCGCAGCCGTTCCATAGTACATGGGCGTATTGAAGGTGATCGCCCCCCGATAGAGGGTGCCAAACAACGAGATGGTCATCAAACCCACCGGCACCGAAATCAACAAGGTCGTCACCATCTGCCCGATACGAATCCAGTCCGGCATGCCGGAATAGTACAGGTGGTGTACCCACACCTCACCCGAAATCAACACAATACCGCACATGCCATAAACCGCCGCCTTGTAATTGAAGATGGGATTCTTGGCCATGGTGGCATAAATTTCATAGAAGATTCCCATGGCTGGCAGGAAAATGACATACACCGCCGGATGGGAATAAAACCAGAACAGGTTTTGATAAAGCAAAACGTCACCGCCATTGGCCGGGTCATAAAAATGGGTGCCCAGGTAACGGTCCATCAACAACAAGGTGACCGCAGCCGCCAACACCGGTACAAAAACCAACTGGATGATCAAAGCGGTAAAACAGGACCAGGTAAACATGTTAAGCTGAAACCAACCCATGCCCGGTGCCCGCATGTAGACGATGGTCACCAAAAAGTTGACCGAAGCCAGAATCGAGGAAAAACCGATCAGGTGGACGGTAAACACATAGAGGGCAAGATTGCCTCCGGTCTTGATGGAGTAAGGCGGATAACCCGTCCACATGACATCCGGCTTGTCCGGCACCACGAAGGTCAACAGAGCCATCACGATACCCGCCCAGAACAGCCACACCGACAGGGCATTGATGCGGGGAAAAGCCACATCCTTGGCCCCAATCATCAGTGGCAACAAATAGTTGGCGGCAAACCCGGTCAGGCCGGGGATCAAAAAGCCCAGAATCATGGCGGCCCCGTGAAAATAGAGCCATACATTGTACTGGTCCCCACCCGTATAGGCGTCTGAAACAATGGTCGGACCGGGCGACATCTGCTCCAGTCGAATCAACAGTGCCATCAACCCCGCCACTGCAAAAGCGGCAATGGAGCCGATCAGGTAAAGGATACCAATCCGTTTATGGTCGGTGGTAAAAATCCACTCCGAAAGCTTGAATCCCGACGATGTTGTACTCATGCGCTTAAATCCTTCCGATAGCCGTTGAAGGTCATTAATTCGTCTTCAAAAAGTTAGGCCCCTTTACGCTTCATATCCGCCAACCAAGTCTCAAACTCAGCCGGGGGTACCGCCTTGACCTTGGCCCACATGAAGGAGTGACGATTGCCACAATACTCGGCACAGGTGGCAATCGTTTCGCCCGCAGCCTTGGGCTTGAACCACAAGTAGGTAACACGCCCAGGCATCAAGTCCTCCTTGACCCGGTACTCAGGCAGAAAAAAGGAGTGAACCACATCGGTGGAGGTCATACGCAACACAACGGCCTTGCCCACCGGCACAACCAAACCATCGCCTGTCTTGCTGTCCGGGTCGAAGGTGGTGACCACGCCATTATCATACTCAAACATCCAACTCCACATTGACCCGGTCACTTTGACCTCTACCGCATCCCTCGGGACATTGCGGTACTCGTTCCACACCGTCCAACCCTTGGCCGCCAGGTAAAAGTCATCGGCCATGAACAGAAAGGCCGGTATCACCGCAAAAGCAACCGCAGCCATCTTGGTCAGTTTGGGCGCATCCCCGAGTTGACCGGAACGGGTGGCCCGGTATCTGTAAACCCAGTACAAACCGGCCGCCAGAAATACACTGCCAATGACAAACAGATCGATCAGCACGTCGCGCCACAGATGATTCCAACTGGCCGCTGGATCCGGTCCGCCTCCTTGTTGCGCCCCTGCATGCGCCAAGAGAACCGGCAAGCCGATGCTCAACACTGCTACCACAGAGACTACCCGTTTCATGGATGTTTTTCTCATTGTCTAGTGTCCTTACGACGATAGTATAGACGATAAATGCCCAACGATCCCAGCAGCAGGCCGATACCCAACACAAAAGAGCCCAGACCGATGAACACCGGAATGCTCAGGGTATAACGACCTTCCTTGAAATTGTAGCTGTAACAGAGACTTACCAAATAATCAACGGTCTCGGATGCCCGAAACTGATTCGACTTCGCCTCCAGCAAGGCCAACTCAACATCCCTGGCAGAGGCCCGCGTTATGTTAAGATACCTGGCCACCCGACCTTCAGCGGTCAGCACGATCACAACGGTAGGATGGAAAAAGGTCTTGTCCCGTGGTGACCAGAAAAATTTGTACCCCAGCTTGCCAATCTCCAACGGAATCGCAGCGGGATCCTGAAACAGCGTCAACCGCCAACCCGGCAGCCCCCCCTCGGGCAGTGCCAGATGACGGGAAAAACCACTCAGCGTCTCCAGGGTGTCATGTTTGTCGAAGGAGACAAACAGCACCTGATAATCCTCTCCCAGTTTTAACGCCTTGATCTCTTCCACCATCCCCTTCAAGGCCCCGCCGACGGTAAAACAGGAGCCATCACAGGTGTAGTAGGCCGGCACCAAAACCAACGGGAGGTTGGGAAGATCGGCAAACTTCAGGATCTCCCCCCTCTCGTCCAACAGGGTCAACGCACTGCCAAAGCGAACCCCGAGATA
The DNA here is from genome assembly GCA_002753505.1 of Magnetococcales bacterium HCHbin5. Lineage (GTDB taxonomy): Bacteria > Pseudomonadota > Magnetococcia > Magnetococcales > Magnetaquicoccaceae > Magnetaquicoccus. The sequence continues at coordinate 13,940 of PEAG01000052.1, forward strand.
TTTTTCTTCGTCGATACGAAACAGACCAGGATCTATTTCCGAATGTTCAGTGGGCTTGGAAAACCCCCAGGCGACAGGCAAACCAACTGCCCCGAGCAGACAGGCCACCACGCAAAGGGCATAGCCAAACCTTTTCAACCCCTTGTACACCGAACTACCAGTAGTAAACCTGGGTGGCCACAAAAAACCAGACAATGTCAACAAAGTGCCAATACAGGCCGGCACAGAAGGCAAAATATTTGTTGCTCATCCCCCGCACGGCCGCCAGCCATACTGCCAGAAACACCCCCAGACCCACGAGCACATGCGAGGCATGAAAACCCGTGATGGAGTAGAAAGCGGTACTGTAGGCATTGGTGGAAGGGGTGAAGTTTTGATGCAGCAGATGGCCGTATTCATAGGTGGTGCAACCCAAAAACAGCAGACCCAACAGCATGGAGATCAGCACCCAGCTCCGAAATCCACTCAGATCACTGTGTTCCAGTTTCAGCTCTGCCACATGGTAGGTCAGGCTGGAGGCTACCAGAATAACGGTCATGATGATGGGCAGAACCAGATTCATCTCCGTGGGCGTGCCGGCCGGCGGCCAATCGCCACCCGCCGAGAGTCTCATGGTCCAGTAGGCGACAAACAGGGAGAGAAAGATGAACACCTCCGAGACGATAAAAATGGGCAGGGCCACCGGGGAGAGCCCCTCCACCAACGGTTTGTGGGTCAACCCCTCGCTCGTCCACTTGGCGATACCCGCCACCAGCAACGGCACGCCGATACCGACGCTGAGGATGGTCATCAAGGCACTGTGATAGCTGAACCATCCGATAAAGCCGAAAACAACCAGGAACAATACACCTCCCACCACCAGCATGGGAGCCACACTCGTCTCCCAATGGTGTACCTGCGCATGGCCCGATGCGGATTTCATCATGATCCACTCCCTCGTTCGTTAAAAATTTGGTTGGTTAGCTTTGCCACATGCCCCCGCCGGTCGAGAGCAACAGCCCCTCTTCCGATTCCAGCTCTGTCTCGGGTGAGATTTACAGATTTTTTTGACCATGGTCAAGAACTAATTTTGACCATGGTCAAGTTTGGTGTTCGGCCGACTCAAAATGTGGATCCGCCCCTCCACAGGCCCCCCCCCACTGAACAGACCATTCATTATAAAACTTAAATTATAATTTTTTAGACGGAAAAAGTATTATGCTAGAAGTGGCGCGACGCGGGGATCCATCGGAGCGGACTCGCCGTCCGATGGACAAGGCAAACAGCTCCGCTAAAACTCCCATACCCCATCGGCACGTCGGCAGGCCATTTTGACCACCGTCTCCCGCCGACCATCGATGACGGATTCAATCTCTGCCTGGCGGCAGTGCTGACCATTCGCCTTTTGCGTCGTGCTGCGGGGCGTTACGGTGTACTGGTGACCGGTGTTGGGATTGGTCCAGGCGACCGGTTGGTTGTCTGGTGTCCGCTCGTAGGCCCGATTGACCTGCATCTGGTCATTCTTGTCCATCTCGTTGCCAACAGCGTAACCCGCAATACCGCCAATAGCCGCACCGATCAGCGCATTTTGTCCCCTGTTTTTGGCCGGTCCAACCAGACTGCCCAGCAGGCCGCCTCCCAACGCCCCAACCCCCGCGCCGCCCTGGGCCTTGTTCTCCACACAACCAGACAGGAGCAGGCCGGCAAAAACCATACCAACCACCGCGAGTATTCCACTTTTGTTCACTTGTCGCATTCCAACCTCCCAACCATCCCCTAATATAGCTTGAATCAAACCAGCGGACAGGATACCCTATGCGCAGCCGCTGGGTAAAGGTCGTTTTCAACGTTTGCTCAACAAGCCAGAGAAACGAACTCCGCGTCAGTCTGCAGGGTTGTGACATACTATCGCTTTGTGTATATATTTGTCCCCACCCTTGGAATTCACTCCGGCAAGCTCCTGCACGGACAGATACGTCTTTCCCGCTGGAGAACAAACCATTACCTTCGAGATAATTTCCGATGACGGCTAGCCAGGAGCAGTTACCCACTCTCGCGCCCACTGTATCACCCACTCCTGCAGGGGCTCCTTCTCGTATTCCAATATCTCAATCGGGCAAAGAGCCGTGGATGGTCATGGTGGTCGATGACGATGAGGATGTCCACAAGTTGACGCAGTTGGTATTGCGGGACTTGCGTTTTGAAGGCCAATCCCTCGCTTTGCTGCATGCCTACTCTGCTGCCGAAGCCTACACCCTGATCAGCGAACACCCCGAAACTGCCGTTTTATTGCTGGATGTGGTGATGGAGACCGACCATGCCGGTCTGGACCTGGTCCGCGATATCCGCAATGGCCTCCGCAACCACCTGGTACGCATCATCCTCCGCACCGGGCAAGCCGGACAGGCCCCTGAATTCAAGGTGATCGCCGAGTATGACATCAACGATTACCGGGAAAAGACCGAACTGACCAGTCAGAAGCTGGTCGCTGCGGTTATCATCGCCCTGCGGGGCTTTCGGGATCTGTGTACGATTCAGCAACTCTCCCGGGCGCAGCAGGAGACGGAAGAACGCTTCAAGATTGCCGCCAGCGTCTTTGAAGGGGCCATGAGCGAGGCGGAAGAACAGCTCAGTGTCACCAGGATGGTCCTGGAACATGCCGTCGAGGGGGTGATGATCACCGATCAGCAGGGAGTCATTCTTGCCATCAACCCCGCATTCAGTACCATTACCGGCTACTCTGAAGCGGAAGCGGTTGGCAAAACCCCCCGCATGCTGCGTTCCAACCGTCAGGATGAGAGTTTCTACAATCTGTTATGGAAAAGCATCCACACCCAGGGATACTGGAAAGGCGAACTTTGGAACCGTCGCAAGGACGGCGAAGCCTACCTGCAATTCACCACCATCACCGCCATCCCGGACTCGACCGGCAAAGCCACGCGCTACATCGCTGTCTTTCACGACCTGACACCGCTCCAGGCCCGGGACCAAGCCTTGCACTATGCCGGTCAACACGATTCGTTGACCGGACTGCCCAACCGGGAGCTGTTCATGGACCGGCTCGCCCAGGCCATCGGCCATGCCAGCCGTAAAAGCACCAAACTGTTGGTGCTGTTTTTCGATATAGACCGCTTCCAGAATATCAACAATCGGCTGAGTCATATCTGTGGCGATCAACTGCTGCAAGAGATTGCCGGTCGGTTGAAGGAGTTTATCCGGGAGGGAGACACCTTGGCCCGGGTCGCCGGAGACTCGTTCGCCTTCATTCTGCGGGAGATCAAGCAACCGGAAGATGCCCTGGTGGTGGTCAACAAACTGGTCAAGGCCCTTTCACAGCCATTCGTCATTGCGCAGAACGAACTCTTCATCTCTGTCAGTGTCGGCATCACCTTGTATCCCGACGATGCCGAACATCCCCTCGCGCTGGTCAAGAACGCCGAAATTGCCCTGACACGGGCCAAGAATGCCGGACGGGATACCTACCGGTTTTACAAATCGGAGATGGGAGAACATGTGGACCGGCGGTTGTTGCTGGAAAAAAATCTCCGCCTGGCCATGGAAAAACAGGAGTTTATTCTGCACTATCAGCCCAAGGTGGCACTCAAAAACCGGAAGGTTATCGGCATGGAGGCCCTGGTCCGTTGGAACCATCCCCAATCGGGCATGATTTCGCCGGGCGAGTTTATCCCGGTCGCAGAGGAGAGCGGCCTCATCATCCCCATGGGCCAGTGGATTTTGACCGAAGCCTGCCGACAGACCCGTGCCTGGCTGGATGCCGGTCATGGCCCGTTAAAGGTGGCCGTCAACCTCTCGACCCGGCAATTTCGACAACCGGGACTCTACGACATGATTGCCGATACACTGCAGACGACCGGTTTGCCCCCTGCGTCACTGGAGCTGGAGATCACCGAAAGCATGATGGTGGAGGATGTAGAAGAGGCCATCAAGGTGTTGACCCGGCTCCACTCCCTGGGACTCTCCATCACCATGGACGATTTTGGCACCGGCTACTCCTCGCTGAGTTATCTGAAGCGGTTTCCCATCCAAACAATCAAGATAGATCAATCCTTTGTTCGCGATCTTCCCAACCATGAGGATGACATGGCCATTGTGCGCACCATTATCGCCATGGGCAAAAGTCTGCGCCTGCTGGTGGTCGCAGAGGGAGTGGAGACCCAAGAACAGTGGAATTTTCTTGAAGAAAGTCAGGCAGACGAAATTCAGGGCTATTTCTACAGCCGCCCGTTGTCCGCCGATGCTTTTGTCTGTTTTCTTCAGGAAAAAAAGCCGTTATAATGCGCAGTGGCTGGAGTTCGGGGTCAATTCATGGGCAAACCACGTCCTTGTCGCGCACAAGGGCATAGACTGAACCGAAGGAGAAACAAATGGACGGGCGTGTCAGCAATAAATGGACTAAAAAAACAATCAGTTTGGCGGGAGCTCTCCTGGCCGGCAGTCTGCTGATGGCGGGTACCGGTTTTGCGGAAGAGAGTACGTTGGCCAGCTTCAAAAGCGATGTGCAACCCATTCTGCAATACCGCTGCCTGGAGTGTCACCGCGCCGATGGTCCAGGGGTCGCCTACAGCGGTCTCAATCTGGAGGACTATGAAGGCCTCATGAAAGGAACCCGTTTCGGGCCGGTTGTCGTACCGGGCAATGCCATGGTGAGCAATCTGAACGTACTGGTGGAGGGCCGCGCCGGTATTCGGATGCCGCATAATCGCAAACGCCTCACTCCTTGCGAAATTCAGGTCTTGCGTAACTGGGTCAATCAGGGCGCGAAAAACAATTAATTCGGCCATCCCTGTCCCCGAACTGAAAAGCGGGTGGACTGCAACCCATTGAAGATTGTCAAGAATCGGATGAGACCTCGCACTGCTGTCATACCTGTTGCCGGCTTGGGGACACGTTTCCTGCCGGCCACCAAAGCCATGCCCAAAGAGATGTTGACTGTTGTTGACAAACCTCTGGTCCAGTATGCACTGGAGGAGGCCCAGGCGGCGGGCATCGAACGCATTGTCTTTGTCACCGGTCGTGGCAAGGAGATGTTGGCGGACCATTTTGATTATACGCCGGAGCTGGAAGGGGCGTTACGGGCCCGCAACCGGGAGGAGCCTCTGCAACAGATCCGCGCCTTGGTGCCCACACCCGGTTGTCTTTTTTTTACCCGCCAAAACGAACCGCTGGGATTGGGGCACGCCGTTTGGTGCGCGCGCCATCTGGTGGGGGATCGCCCGTTTGCCGTGATCCTGCCGGATGATCTGGTCTGGTCTGAGCCGGGCACTCCCCCCGTCATGCAGCAGATGTGTGAGCAGTTTGAACAGCTGCAAAACCCCATGGTGGCCATCATGACGGTCTCCCAACAGGAGACCAGCAAATACGGCATCCTGGATCCGGCAGAAGTGGAGAGTGACGGCAGCCGATTGGTGCGCGCCAAAGGGTTGGTGGAAAAGCCCTCCCCACAACATGCCCCCTCCCGCATGGCCATCATCGGCCGTTATATCCTGACACCGGATATTTTTGAGCTGCTGGGCCAGAAAAGGGCCGGTGCCGGGGGAGAGGTACAGTTGACCGATGCCATGGCCCATCTGATCCCCCGACAGCCTTTGTACGGTTTTCGTTTTCAGGGTACCCGTTTTGATTGCGGCGACAAGGTGGGGTTCCAGATGGCCAATCTGGCTCTGGCTCTGGAACAACAGGAGATGCGCGAGCGTCTGTTGCCCTTTATCAACGAACAATTGAGTCGTTGGACGCCGGATCACCCGATCTGACATAACACTTTATACGAGCAGGTTCACATGCGTATTACAATTATTGGTTCTGGGTATGTTGGGCTGGTTTCCGGTGCCTGCTTCTCCGAGTTTGGCGTCGATGTCACCTGTGTGGATACGGATGCAGAGAAGATTGCCCGTTTGCAACGGGGCGAGATTCCCATTTATGAACCGGGTTTGAATCTGTTGGTGGAGCGCAACAGTGCCGCCAAACGGCTCCATTTTACCACCGATTTGGCAGAGGCTGCGCGTCAGAGCGAGGTTATTTTTATTGCGGTGGGCACCCCCGAGCGTCGGGGCGATGGGGCGGCTGACCTGCAATATGTTTATGAGGCGGCCCGTCAAATCGCGGGTCATATCAAAAAGTTTACGGTTGTGGTCACCAAGTCCACCGTGCCGGTGGGTACGGGGGCCCAGGTTGCCGAAATTATCCGTACCACCAACCCGGAGGCCGACTTTGCAATCGCCTCCAATCCGGAGTTTTTACGGGAAGGGTCGGCCATCGAGGATTTCATGCGGCCGGACCGGGTGGTGATCGGGGTGGAGGATGCCAAAGCGGAGAGCATTTTGCGCAGCCTCTATCGTCCTCTTTATCTGATTGAGACCCCGATTCTGGTCACCAATGTTGTCACCGCCGAATTGACCAAGTATGCCGCCAACGCCTTTTTGGCGACCAAAATCATGTTTATCAACCAGATTGCCAATCTGTGCGAAGCGGTGGGTGCGGATGTGCATGGGGTTGCCAAGGGGATGGGGTTGGATCGTCGGATCGGAGCCAAATTTTTGCATCCGGGTCCCGGTTATGGGGGGTCTTGTTTCCCTAAGGATACCCTGGCCTTGACCCGGACGGCCACAGAGCATGGTGAACCGGCCACCATTGTGGAGTCGGTCATTGCGGCCAATGAGGCGCAAAAAAATCGGATGGCCCGCAAGATTATCCAGGCCATGGGCAATCGGCTGGAGGGGAGTCGGATAGCGGTGCTGGGGTTGACCTTCAAGCCCAATACCGACGATATGCGGGATGCGCCGGCGTTGACCATTCTGCCTGCCTTGATCGCGCAAGGGGCACATATCCAGACCTTTGACCCGGAGGGTATGCAGGCGGCCCGCCGCTATTTGCCTGACCTGGACTATCGAACCAATGCCTATGATGCCTGCCAGGGTGCGGATGCTGTGGTGATCCTGGCGGAGTGGAATCAGTTCCGCAATCTGGATCTTGGACGCATCAAGGCTGGCATGCGCCCTCGTCCGGACGGGCTTTACACCTTTTGTGACCTGCGCAACGTTTATGTCCCGGATACCATGCGGCAGGCGGGTTTCCATTATGTGGGTGTGGGACGCGCTTGACCTTTCAATGATTGACCTGTTTTTGCCATAAGGACGGACATGACTGCCATCTCCCATATTTTTCGCGAATATGATATTCGCGGCATTGCCGAGCGAGAGTTGAGTGTATCGGTGGTAACGGATCTGGGTACCGCTTTTGCGGCCCATGTCCGCGCGTGCGCTCCGCCGGGTGAGCCGCTGGTGATTGTCATGGGGCGCGATGGTCGCCACTCCTCCCCGACTTTGGCGCAAGCTCTGGCCAACGGCATGGCACGGGGGGGGGCGGAGGTGATTGACTGTGGTCTGGTTCCGACCCCTGCCCTCTATTTTGCCAATCACCATTTTACGGCTTCTGCGGCCATCATGCTGACCGGCAGTCACAACCCGCCGGAGTATAACGGGTTGAAAATGGTTCGGAACAATCAATCGGTCTATGGGGCCGAGATTCAGGCCATCCGGCAGCGGTTGGAGGCGGGGGTCGTGCCGGCTGACACGGCGGGTGAGATTCGGACGGGCAGGGTGCTGGAGCGTTATCTGCAGCGTGTGTTGGCGGATTTCAAGCCGGGTCGTTCCATTCAGGTGGTGATGGATTGTGGCAATGGGGCCACGGGTGTGGTGGCACCGGAAATGTTGAACCGTTTGCCTGGTGTCGGGGGGGAGGTGTTGTTTGCCGATGTGGATGGCAGCTTTCCCAATCATCACCCGGACCCGACCATTCCGGCCAATCTGGAAAGTTTGCGCATTCACATGTTGGAGACCGATGCGGAGTTGGGGATCGCCTTTGATGGTGACGGGGACCGTATCGGTGCCCTGGATGAGACGGGGCGGGTGGTCTGGGGGGACCGCCTGATGATTTTGTTTGCGCGGGATATTTTGCGTCAGCGGCCGGGAGCGACGGTGATTGGCGATGTCAAATGTTCTCAACTGTTGTTTGATGCGGTCCGTGAGGCGGGGGGGGAGCCGTTGATGTGGAAGACGGGGCATTCGCTGGTCAAGACCAAGATGCGGGAGACCGGTGCCCCGTTGGCGGGAGAGATGAGTGGGCATCTGTTTTTTGCAGACCGTTATTTGGGGTTTGATGATGCCTTGTATGCTGCCATGCGGTTGATCGAGCTGGTTGCCAGCGGGCCGGAGACCCTCTCCCAGCGGTTGAACAATTTGCCAGAGGTGTTTGCCACCCCGGAGTTGCGGTTGGATTGTCCGGACGATCAAAAATTTCAGGTGATGGCGCGCATCCAGCAGGCGCAGGAGGCGTTGGGGGTGGCGTGTTCCACGGTGGATGGTATTCGGGTGCGCACGGAGGAGGGGTGGTGGTTGTTGCGGGTTTCCAACACCCAGCCCGCTCTGGTGGCGCGCATCGAGGCCACCAGTCGTGCCCATTTGCAGCAGTTGGCGGCAAACCTGACCGCCATTCTGGCCCGGGAGGGTATCGTCATGCCGCCCTGGCAGGAGGCCTGATCCCGAACCAAATCGATCATGGGCATGAGCATGGGGTCCAGGGGAGATTATCTCCCCTGGCGGGTCCAGGGCAGAGCCCTGGTGGGGTGCAGGGGCGAAGCCCCATATGCGCTAACATGATTGCGGTCTTTCTTTGAACGATTGCAGGGGTCCGGGGACCGTCACGGTCCCCGGTGGGGTGCAGGGGCAAAGCCCCTGCATGAATGGCGCGTTTTCCCAAAGCCAATTTTCGCAGAAAATTGGCGCAACGCGCACAAAACCGCCCCGCAGGGGCGACCTTGGGAGGGCGGCAGCCCGACTCGCACGGCTATGTTATGAAAAATGCTTGGACGAGAGCGCAGAAGATTCGGATATTACGCTTTGATTGTATTACGCTTTTTGTTTGATACAAGGCCAGGAATGGCCTTTTTTCCAGCCATGCCCCATTTGGCCAGCTCTCGGTCGGGCTGCCGCCCTCCAGGAGTGCCCCTGCGGGGCGTTTTGGGCGCGCTGCGCCCATTTGCTGCGCAAATGGGCTTTGGTGAAAGCGCGCCCGTTACATGCAGGGGCTTTGCCCCTGCACCCCACCGGGGACCGTGACGGTCCCCGGACCCCTGCAATTGTTAAAAAAGATTAAAAAAAGAAAAAAAGAAATAACCTGCAACGATGTTTTAACCTGATCAGATCAGGTCGGTTGAGCTACTAAAAAGAGAGTCTCCGTTAATCGTATGAATCATCCCCCCCTGCATGTCAATCTGGCCGGCATTGCCCTGGCCAATCCGGTGGTGCTGCTCTCCGGTTGCGCGGGCTTTGGGGAGGAGTTGGCCAACATACAAGGATTCGACTTTGCCTCCGTGGGTGCCATCTGCCTCAAGGGAACCACCCTGGAACCACGACGGGGCAACCCCCCTCCCCGACTGGCGGAGACACCCGCCGGCCTGCTCAACGCCATCGGCCTGCAAAATCCGGGGGCCCGGTATGTGATCGAACAAATACTGCCGCGTATCGCCCACCTGCCCACCCGCCTGATCGCCAACATTGCCGGCTCCACCGTAGCCGAATATGGCGAGGTTGCCCGCCTGTTTGACGACAGCCCGGTGGACGCCATCGAAATCAACATATCCTGCCCCAACGTCAAAGAGGGAGGAGCCGCCTTCGGAGCCGACCCCCACAGTGCTGCACAGGTGGTGACAGCAGTGCGACAAGCCACCTCCAAACCAATCATCACCAAACTCTCTCCCAACGTCACCGATATCCGTCCCATCGCCACCGCCGCCATCGACGCCGGTACCAATGCCTTTGCAGCCATCAACACCTTGATGGGTATGGCGGTGGACATCGACAACCGACGCGCCATCCTGGGCAACAAACAAGGGGGTCTCTCTGGAGCCGCCATCAAGCCAGTGGCACTGTTGAAGGTGTGGCAACTGTATCAAGTGGCCAACCCCCACGCCATTCCCATCATCGGCCAGGGGGGCATTGGCTCCGCAACGGACGCCATCGAGTTTTTATTGGCAGGAGCCACCGCCGTTGGCGTCGGTACCGCACTGTTCCAAAATCCCCTGATTGGGAGCGAAATTGCCGCCGGAATTGCACAATATCTTGTCAAACAAAATTTTCCTTATGTTTCAGCATTGACGGGAACCTTGCAGAACGCATAGACTCTTACTCTTTTGTGTCCCAGGCACGTTGACCTTGCACCGCTACTACTTTTCAGAAACTGAGGATTTTCCTGATCATGACACGTCGCTTTGTTTGTACACTCTTTTTTGTCTGGACGCTCTGCACCTTGCCTTTCCCGGTCAAGGCCGCACCGCCCGGACAACCACAATCTCTAACAGGAGGAAGCACCATGGTGGTACTAACCACTTCTCTGGGTGACATTACCATTGCGTTAAACGCAGAAAAGGCACCCATCAGCGTCAAAAATTTTCTCGATTATGTCGATGCCCATTTTTATGACGGCACCATTTTTCACCGGGTCATTGCGGGTTTCATGGTGCAGGGAGGGGGATTCAGCGCGGACATGCAGCAAAAACCGACCCAGCCCCCCATTCGCAATGAAGCCGACAACGGCCTGAAAAACAGCCGTGGCACCATTGCCATGGCACGCACCCAGATCAGAGACAGCGCGACAGCACAGTTTTTTATCAACCTGGTTGACAACAGCTTTCTTGATCATGGCAGTCGGGATTTTGGCTATGCTGTTTTTGGTACCGTGGTTCAGGGCATGGAGGTGGTAGACCGTATTGCCGCCGTCAAAACCGGCAGTGGCGATGTGCCGGTGGAACAGGTGCTGATTTTGAAGATTCGCCGGCAGGATGCACCCCAGGCAACACAGACAGAGAGCAATCCGGTGGACAGTGGTGCAACGCCGTCATGAGTACCAGCCATTACAAAACCTTTTGCTGCACCCGTATTCACAATGCGGACGTGTTGAAAGCGGCGTTGGCAGAGGCGGATTGGATAGGCTTCCTGGCTGAGTTTTACAGTGTCACCAAGGAGATTATCCAGCAACGGGGTGGAGAAATTGCCCGTTCCCTGGGGGACGGGCTGATGGTTATGTTTGAACGGCCAGCGATGGCCGTTCAAGCGGCCATTGATATTCAGGAGTCTCTGGCCAAACGGTTGCCTTTTTCGGCCACTGGACTCTCCTGCAAAATGGGTATCGCCAGCGGGTCATTTACCCGCCTGTCCGTTCATGAAGGGATCTATGACTACCAGGGTACTCCGGTGGACATTGCCCAACTGCTTTGCGAACGAGCCCATGGCAATGCCATTCTGCTGCACCCGACACCGCAACAATCCGGAGAGTTCATGGAGATCCACTCCCAGGCGGGCGTTCAACAGCAACGCCCCCTGTCGGCCTATTTTGTCGAACAGGCTCCATGTCAACTGCGAGGCATCAAAAACCCCGTCCACAGTTGTTCCATTTTCTGGCAAGCCACCCTGACCCATTATCTCACCTCTCACCCCATGGAGGAGTGTCGTTTCACCACCGAAGTCAGCGGCACCGCTGAGGTCACGCTGTTTGGCAAGGTGACGGCATTCAAAAAAGAGCGCGGCTTTGGCTTTATCCAGTACTACACGGAGAACCACGAGTACAAGGAAATCTATTTCCATATGAGTTATGTTGTTGGCCAGGCCACCATTCAGGAAAATGATCATGTGCAGTTTATCATCAAGCCGGGCAAGGAGGGTCGTCCGCAGGCCTGTTCGGTATTGGTCATGGGGGGGCGCATGGTTGGGCAGGTGGAGTCTCTGGAGAGCAATGGTTCCGGCTATATTTCCATTCGCAATCAAGCCTCTGAGGTCATTCGTTTTTTTGTTTTGCCGCATGTCATTCGGGATCTGCCGTTGCGGATAAATGATGTTGTGGAGTTTGTGGTTGGTTCCGGTTCAGAGGTGGAGGGGTTGATTGCCACGGATGTCACCTTGCATCAGGGGGAGCATCTTGCGCAGCAGTTGGAGGCGGGGGAAAATCTGCCTTTGGGGGCCACGGAGCAGGCTGTTGTCACCGTCTATTTTTCTGACAAGGGCTATGGTTTTGCCAAGTGTCGGCGCAACAATATTTATATCCACATTTCCGAGTTGACCGACCCGGAACAGACGCCTGCTCCGGGTGATTTGATTGAATTTGAGATCAGCCCGGGTCGAGACAGTACCTATCGCGCCAACAATATTCGCCTGCTGCAAAAGAGAGAGGTGGCATAGGGCGGGTTGGTGGGTGTAAGGTCCAGGGAGAGGATCCCCTTGGAGCTGCGGTTTGTTTCAGGTATGGGTTTTGTCCGCCCCTTTCCAGGCATGGCCAAACAGCAGTTCTATCGTGCAGGGCAGGCTGTTGTCTGGTTGACGAAAGCCTGCCCTGTATGCCTGTTCCAGCTTTTCCAGGTATGTTCTGCCTGCCAAACCGTGGCCGGGGCGGTTGTGCATATGGTTGCCCGCCCCCAATGCCTTCAACTGGCGCAGCAACCAGGGGAGATCGGGGACCGAGAGAACGGCCCGATCGCGATCCGCCACCGGCAGTACGAAGCCGCTGGCGGATAACAGATGGCCCAGGCCGGACAGGGAGGGCAGTTCCGGTCTGCGCACCCAGCTGCGTCCATACTCCGTCTGGTCCACCTGGGTCAGGCAGGCGTGCAGTTCCCACAAGCTTTCCGAGCCCGCCACCGTGAACAGCAGCAGTCGATCCGGGGCCAATACCCGTCTGATTTCGCGCAACGCGGCTGGCAGGTCCGGGCTCCAGTGCAGTGCCATGTTGGAGATGACCAGGTCAAACTGCCCCCGTGCGAAGGGGAGCGCGTCTGCCGAGCCGACCAAGTTGCGGGGGTGGCGTTGCCATGGCAATGTTCGATATTGACCTTGGCGGGCCAACGATTCGGTAAACGTCAGGGCATGAATGTCGGCTTTCGGCCAGCGGCGTTGCAGTTGGCGCGCCAACAGGCCTGTTCGGTCTCCCAGCTCCAGGATGCGCCCAGGTACCAGCTTGATGTCGTCCAGTCGTTCCAGCAGCTGTTGTCCCATTTGCGCCAGCAACCCTTCCGGTGCGGTCATTGCGGTGGAGCTTTGCCAAGCTCTCCTGAAACGTTGCGTATCCAGCCGAGCGGCCGGGAAAAAATCCAACACTGTTTGCTCAGTCACTACTCTTCTCCGCCCTGAAAAAAAGTATGCGCCAACAGGATGACCATACCCATGCTTTTTTTTCTATCCGTTAAAACAATTGCAGGGATCTGGAGACCGCCACGACCCCCAATGGGGTGCAGGGGCAAAGCCCCATATGCGCCAACAGGATGACCATACCCATGCTTTTCTAATCTTTTCAAACTATTGCAGGGGCCTGGGGACCGTCACGGTCCCCAGTGGGGTGCAGGGGCAAAGCCCCTGCATGAACGGGCGCGCTTTCCCAAAAGCCCATTTGCGCAGCAAATGGGCGCAGCGCGCCCAAAACGCCCCGCAGGGGCACTCCTGGAGGGCGGCAGCCCGACCGAGAGCTGACCAAATGGGGCGTGGCTTGGAAAAAAAACCGTTCCTGGCCTTGGATCAGAAAAAAAACTGAATATCCGAGGGTTCTGGTTTCTTATCCAAATATTTTCCATAACATAACCGTGCGAGTCGGGCTGCCGCCCTCCCAAGGTCGCCCCTGCGGGGCGGCTTTGGGCGCGTTGCGCAAATTTTCTGCGAAAATTTGCTTTGGGAAAACGCGCCGTTCATGCAGGGGCT
>PEAG01000187.1 GCA_002753505.1 Magnetococcales bacterium HCHbin5
AACTGCCATCCACCGCTTCATCAACGGCAACGAAAACGTCTTCTTCGACGGGCAGTAGCAACTGAGATCAAACCGACAGGTCAATGCCCCGTTCGGCAGCCACATCCTCAAACGTCTTGCCGCCGGAACCATCCAAGTGGACAATCCTGCCCGTAGCCTGGATAAACCGCTGCACCGCCACGTCCACGTAGACCGGGCTGATTTCCACGGCAAACACCCGGCGGTGGTTGGCCTCCCCGGCCATGATCTGACTGCCGCTGCCGGAAAATGGTTCGTAGCACAGTCCGCCAACCGGCACATGCTGGCGCATGGGGATGCCGAAACACTCCAGCGGCTTGGGCGTGGGATGCTCCGGGCGTTCATCGCCGGTTAACCCCTTGATGTCCCAAACCGTATACGCAGGTTCAGCACCTCCCAGCTTTTCCGGCCTGTTGCCACGGATCCAGCCATAGAAGCATGGCTCGTGTTTCCAGAGATAGTGGGTCCGGGTCAGGACGGGTGACGGTTTGTTCCAGATGATCTGCTGGTGGACAAACGCTCCCATCTTTTCCCAGACAGTTTCCAACATCCCTTGCCGCTTCGACGCATGCCAGCAGTACCAGGCGGCATGATCGGTGATGGCATGGTCAATGGCCACCCGGATGAACCCCTCGTAGAGTTCCGGTCCCTGGCTGGAGTCGTCCCAGGTCACGCCGTAGGTGTCGGACCAGTCCTTATTGCCGTCGGTCCACCCCTTTTTCTCTTTTCCCTCCGCAGCAGCTTTTGCTTTGGCGGCCCTCTCTTTGGCTGTCCTGTTTGGCGGGTGGTTGGTGCCGTCGTAATCCACCAGATAGGGCGGATCGGTCGCAAACAGGATGGCACGCTCGCCATTCATAAGTCGGACTACATCCTCTGACTTGGTACTGTCGCCGCAAAGCAAACGGTGTTCACCCAGTACCCAGAGATCACCAAGACGAGTGACAGGGTTTGGTGGAGGAGATGGAATTTTTTCCTCGTCCCCACCACCTGCATCACCACCACTACCGCTATCACCACCCACATCCAAACGACGCTCAATATCGGAAAGATCGAAACCGGTCATCTCCAAGTCAAAGTCAGCTGCACGCAGTTCCTCGAATGCAACGAGCAACAGATCTTCGTCCCACTGCGCCCAGTTGGCGGATTGGTTGGCGAGCAACCGGAATGCCTTGATCTGCACCTCGCTGAGGTCATCGGCCAACGTCACCGGCACCTCTGTCAACCCCAAACGCCGGGCAGCCTTGAGTCGCAGGTGACCGTCTACTATCAGTCCATCGCTTGTGGCCATGATGGGGATGCGGAAACCAAACTCCCGGATCGATCCCACCATGCGGTCCACCACATCGTCGTTGCGCCGTGGGTTTTTGGCATAAGGAATCAGCCGGTCCAGAGGCCAGTGTTCAATTTGCAGTGCCATGGTCTGTTATCCAAAAATGGGGGCTGAGGGTGGGGCTGACTGGTTTTTGTCAACCTGGTTGAGCCTGGTTGGTTGACAAATTTGTCAACCAGGTTAGTCGATTTGGTTGACAAATCGGCCAAATTTGTCAACCAAGTCCGATGCGGCCTAGTTGACACTTTTTTCTTTTCTTTCCGAATACATAACAAAATTTTGTCAACCAAACCGGCAGATTTGGTTGACAAACACCTGGTTGACACTTTTATGTTGTATTTTCAAACACATGTTCAAATTTTGTCAACCAGACCCCGACTTGGTTGACAAAATCTGGTTGACAAAATATGCTTTGTTTTTCAAACACATGAAAATTTTGTCAACCTGCTTTCAGATGCACTGGTTGACAAATTTATGTTTCAATATCAAATGGTTGCAAGAAATCAAGTCAATCATGCGGCCGTTTTGTCAACCATGTTTTATGTGTGCGCGCCGATTTTCATGTGTGTGCGACGTAAAATGCGTGTATTTTTGGCAGTCGATGGTGCAAATTTGGCCTGGGTGGGCGCAGTCTGTGTCAACCTTGTAAAAAATTCTGACGCTAGGGCGGTGCCAAGGTCCGAACGACCCAAGTTTTTTATGGCCAGAAAGGAACCGGAAAATCATGCCAACTGTGCGCACCAGTCGCACCGTATCGCGTCTTTATGGTATTTCCAATGCCTTTCTTCACTACAACGACATGACGCAACACGTTGCGACCGGTGCGGAGATGGAAAACCCCATACCCTTCGTTTTCGACTGGCATACCCACGGCATCGCCCGGCAGTCGCAACGGCATCCCCGCGACCGATCATGCCCGGCGCATGCCCCAACCGCCTGCTGCCTACCCCACGTCCGGTCCCGGTGCGCGTCACAACCCCACCCGCTACCGTCTTCGACCGCACTCGTGGGTGCCATCAGGCAACCTCCAGCCCGCGCTCAGTGCCGACATCAGCCACGCTCAGCGGCGCGATTGGGCGGCAATCAGGTGTTGCTCAGGTACCGATCAGCCAATGGCTGAGGCAGCCATCAGTCCAACCTCAGCGGCTCATCAAGCGGTGGCTGAGGTGGACCTCTCCACACCCTCAGCGACGTACCTCGGCGGCAATCAGGTGCCGCTCGGACGGCGGCTGAGGTGGACATCTCCACACCCTCAGTGACATGACTCGGTGACGATCAGGTGCCGGACAGACGACGACTGAGGTGGACATCTCCAC
>PEAG01000053.1 GCA_002753505.1 Magnetococcales bacterium HCHbin5
GGTGATTGGTGACGTGGCAATCGGTAACTTGCCAAACCGAGCCTACTCTTTTTCTACCCTGACAGCACCCCTTTCTGGCGTGCGATAATCATGGTCGGTGGACGAAACGATGATCAAGGCCGAACCAGCAAAAAAAGCCACTGAGAACCTAAGCAAGCGAATTGTGCTTATAGACGGCAAACAATTTATTGCTTTGATGATTCAGCATAATGTCGGCTGTATCGTCAAAGATACCCTTCACATAAGGAAGGTTGACGAAGAATTCTTTAACGACACGGATGAGTGAATTGCTTGTCCGTTCTCTCTTCTGCTATCGCCAACCAGACCCATTACTTGTTTTCTTTATTCGGAGCCAGAAATTTCGGGCATTCCGCTTTTTGTCTGACACAGGGCCAGGAACGTTTTTTTCCCAAGCCATGCCCAACCTGGCCCGCTCTCGGTCGGGCTGCCGCCCTCCAGGAGTGCCCCTGCGGGGCGTTTTGGGCGCGCTGCGCCCATTTGCTGCGCAAATGGGCTTCGGTGAAAGCGCGCCCGTTACATGCAGGGGCTTTGCCCCTGCACCCCACCGGGGACCGTGACGGTCCCCGGACCCCTGCAATTATTTAAAAAACCCGGACCCCTGCAATTGTTTAAAAAGATTAAAAAAAGCGTGATAAATTAATCAACCATTGCATGGTGATCCGAATTGTGCCACAATGCCCGCTCTTGAAATTATGGCGAATGTAGCTCAGTTGGCAGAGCCCCGGATTGTGGATCCGGTGGTCGTGGGTTCGAGTCCCATCGTTCGCCCCATCTTTTTTTTCCCTGACAAAACACCCCCTCCCCACCCGTCTGAGCCTCGAATCCACCGCTGTGCGCCAAGAGACGGGGGATCAGCGAAAGTGGCGAAACTGGTAGACGCCCTGGACTTAGGATCCAGTGCCTTCGGGCGTGGGGGTTCAACTCCCCCCTTTCGCACCACCCAAACCCTGCTGCGAAACCTGCCAGCGAATGGTCAATACCTCCTGCTGTACCTCAAATCCCTCCAACCGGTTAAAAAATCGCATGCCCAACAAAGAGTCCTTCATCTCAGCCCCATTGACACTGGCTGGCAAATTTTCCAACACCAATTCACCAATCTGAAACCGCCGCAACACAACAGGTGCCCCACGCACCTGACCATTGGCCGTATGATAGATCTTGGAAAAATTTAACGTGGCCACATCAAACCCCAACGCAGCCGCCACCTTGGGAGCCAACATGACATCACTGGCTCCGGTGTCCACCAGAAAACGGACCGCCTTGCCATTGATCAGAACCTCGACATGAAAATGACCATCCGAGGCCCGGTAAAAACTCATACTGCCAGGCCGCTCAGCAAATCCCATTCCCGGCATGACGGCCGCCAGCGTCCGCTTGGCCAGCCGCTCCATATCGGCCCGTACCGTATAGAAAACCACCATCAACAACAAAAATGCCGACCAAAGGGCGATTCTTTTTAACATAAACGACACCCGCTCCTCCCCCGCGCGTTTCGCAGGTCGCCCGCATGCGGGAGGAACCATGCCACCCACAGCCCCCCACAACCCTGTAAATTCACCCAATCGAAGAAAAACCGAATCATATTGGCGCGCCCGACAGGAATCGAACCTGTAGCCTACGGCTTAGAAGGCCGTTGCTCTATCCTATTGAGCTACGGACGCAAGAAGAAAAGGGGCGCACTGACACCCCCCCATACCACAGGAGATCAAGCATTGGTCGGGGCGAGAGGATTCGAACCTCCGACCCTCGGCTCCCAAAGCCGATGCGCTACCAGGCTGCGCTACACCCCGACAACCCACCTCCCACCAGCGGAAAGAAGATCCGCACTTTATCCCATTCCAACAGCCTTGGCAATCCTTTGAAAACAGACTGGAAAAAATCGACCGGAACAGCGGGCTGAAAAATCCTTTCTCCAGCCGATCTATCCAGGCTATTATGGGGTTTTTTGGTTGAAGCGACCGTTGCCAAAGGGCCACCCATTGATAGCAGCCACGCCATGAAATTGATCGTTGTCGGACTCAATCACAAAACGACACCGCTGGCACTGCGGGAACGGCTGGCCTTTGCCTCTGAAGAGATGACCGCCGCCTTGACCCAACTGCTGGCACAGGAAGGCATACAAGAGGCCCTGCTGCTCTCAACCTGCAACCGGGTGGAGATCTATGCCGTCTGCAACAGCCCGGACCACGGCGTGGCAACCGTCAGCCAATGGCTGGCCAACAGCCGCCAGATTGAGCTGGATACCCTGCTGCCGCACCTCTACAACCATGTGGAAACAGCCGCCCTCTTCCATGGCATGCGGGTATCCGCCAGCCTGGACTCCCTGGTGGTGGGCGAGGCCCAGATTCTGGGACAACTCAAACAGGCCTACCGGGAAGCGATCGACTGCGGAGCGGCCAAAACCGTTCTGAATAAATTTTTTGAGCTGGCTTTTCAGGTCACCAAACGGATTCGCACCGAAACCAACATCGCCCGCCACCCGGTCTCCATCGCCTCGGTGGCCGTCACCCTGGCACGGAAAATATTTGGCAAACTGGAGGGCCATACCTGCCTGCTGCTGGGAGCCGGCGAAATGTGCGAACTGGCCGCCCGCCACCTGGCCTCCCACGGCGTCACCATCCTGGTGGCCAATCGCACCCTGGCACGAGCCCAAACCCTGGCCGCCAACTTCCAGGGCGAAGCCTTTTCCCTGGATCAGTTGCCCCATATCCTGGCACGGGCCGATATTATTCTCTCCTCCACCGACGCCGCCACCTACCTGGTCTCGGCCAACATGGTCCACACCGCCCTCAAACAACGACGACAACGACCCCAATTTTACATCGATATTGCCGTCCCGAGAGATTTGGATCCAAAAATCAGTGACGTGGATAACGCCTTCCTGTATGATATTGACGATTTGAGCAAGATAGTCTCGAACAATCAAAAAGATCGCGGCCAGGAGATGGCCGCCGCCGAAGCGATGATCCACCAGGCCATCCCCACCTTCAACCAATGGCTGGAAACCCTGGAGGTGGTGCCAACCCTGGTGGCGTTGCGGCAAAAAATGGAATACCTGCGGGATCAGGAGGTGGCCAAAGCCGCCGCTGGCTGGCCAGACCTGACCCCGGATGAGCAAAAACGGCTGGAGTCCCTGGGCCGTCTGTTGGTCAATAAAATGCTGCACGCACCCCTCAGCCAATTGCGTCAACTGGCGGCTGAACCGGACGGCACCCTCTATGTGGATGCCGCCCGCAAACTTTTTGAACTGGAGTGACCTGAACGGTCTGATCGCGCATGGATGTCGTCCACACCACCCACCCCCTCGCCCAAAAATTGGATCTCATGGCCCGGCGTCACGCCGAACTGAGCAGTCTGTTGGGCCAAGCCGAAACCGGTGCCAACCCCACCCTCTTCGCCCGCCTGAGCAAAGAGTATGCGGAGTTGGACCCCGTGGTGGAGGCTCGACAGCTGCTGCTGGATCTGGAACAACAGATGCAGGAGACCCTGGATCTGCTCAACAATCCCACCAGCGACCCGGAGATGCAGGAGATGGCCCGCGAAGAGCGGGAGAGCCTCAAGGAGCAGATCGCACAGCAGCACCGGGCAATTCAACTGCTGCTGCTACCGAAAGATCCCAACGATGGCAAAAATATTGTGCTGGAAATTCGCGCCGGTACCGGCGGCGAGGAGGCGAGCCTGTTTGCCGCCGACCTTTTCCGCATGTATGGCCGCTACGCAGAGGCACGGGGCTGGCGGCTCGAAACCCTCAGCAGCAGCCCCACCGCCCTGGGCGGTTTCAAAGAGGTCATCGCCATGATCAGCGGCACCGGTGTCTACAGTGCCCTCAAATATGAGTCCGGTGCCCACCGCGTCCAGCGGGTGCCCGTCACCGAGGCCGGCGGTCGCATCCATACCTCCGCCTGCACCGTGGCCATCCTGCCGGAGGCCGACGAGGTGGATGTGCAGATCAACGAACGGGATGACCTGCGCATCGATGTCTTCCGTGCCTCCGGTCCCGGCGGCCAGAGCGTCAATACCACCGACTCCGCCGTGCGCGTCACCCACCTGCCCACCGGACTGGTGGTCATCTGCCAGGATGAAAAATCTCAACATAAAAACAAGGCCCAGGCCATCAAAGTCCTCAAGGCCCGGCTGTACGATATGGAACAACGGGCCGCCCACGATGAACGCTCCAAGGATCGCCGGGATCAGGTGGGATCGGGCGATCGCTCCGAGCGCATCCGTACCTACAACTTTCCCCAGGGCCGGGTGACAGACCATCGGATCCATTTGACCCTCCATAAACTGGATCAGGTGTTGCAGGGAGATTTGAACGAAATTGTCGAGACCCTGGCCGCCCATCATCAGGCGGAGCTGCTGGCCAAATTGAGCGAGGGAGAGGGTTTTTGAGTTTTCTCCCCCCCTGGCGTACAGTGCTGTTCCTGCTGCCCGCTTTGAGCCTGCTGTGCGCTCTGCCCGCCGACGGTGCGACACAAAAGCGACACCCCGGGCGGAGCCATGCCAAACATCGCCCCAAACCGGCTCAGCCCAAGCCTGCCAAAAAGCCGGATCGGCTCCCTTTTCGGCAACCCGCCTATATCACCAACGCCTATTTTTCCGATCACATTACTGCGGGAGAAGATGGAGCGGTCCGACCGCTGTCGGTGGTCAAGGCGTTGCGCAACCATCCCACGGAGCCATTGGGCCATTTGATCCTGGATCTGATGCTGGTCACCCCCGGTTTGCACCATTTGCGGGTCGACATATTGAATCAACAGGGAAACAAAGTCGGCGGCCTGCACTACCCCCCGGTACAGAGCGTCAAACAGGGAGATCTCCCCCTTTATACCGCCGCCAGCCCCATCACGGGCAATTTTTCAGCAGGCTTGTGGTTTTTTAAAGTATTTGACCAGGTCAATAATGGCACGTGGTATGCTTTGGATACATTCAGTATTGTGGTGCTCGACACGGCAGCCGCCGAACGGGCAGAATGATGTTAAACACTCGGAAGGCTAAGACAATGCGTAAAACAACCCTGGCGGATCAAATGCGACTTTTGGGACAGTACGAACAGAGATGTGGCGAGATGCCTCCGGCTGATCTGATGGATCCGGAAATATCAAAGCTGTTCATTAACCAGCTCTTGCGCCGCCACAGCAAACCAAAAATTCACAGCAAGACAAAACGGCAATAATTTCCACCCCTCATGTCCGCTGTTTGCGTGCGAACAGGTCGCTTTTGCGACTGACAATACGGTCTGTAAACAGTTTGCCGTCCAGATGGTCCATCTCGTGCTGCATCACCCGTGCCTCGAAACCGGAAAGGGTCAGCGTCTGTGCCACCCCGAAGCGATCCTGGAACCGGACCTGCAGGGTGGCCGCCCGCATGACGTTGCCGGTATAGTCGGGCAGCGAGAGGCACCCTTCCCGCCCAACCTCCATGCCGGACCACTGCAGAATTTCCGGATTCCCCACCACCAACAGGCCGTGGTGTTCTGGTGGGGGTTTGCGGGCGTTACCGCACTGCATCACCAGCAGGCGGCAGGCATGGCCTGCCTGGGGAGCGGCCACGCCCACACAAACAGGCAAAGCCGCCATGGTTTCCAGCAGATCCTCTATCAACTGTTGCACAACGGGGTGATCAAAAGAGTCGATCTCTGTGGCTACCTCGCGCAGGCGGGCATCCGGGTAGGTAATAATGTCCAGTATGGCCATAGAACAGACTTGGTTTGCCGCAGAAAAAAAGGTTATACTCGCCGCTACATCAGGGCTGAGTCGGAAAGGCGCAAATGGATTTCAATCGTCAACTGCTTTTCCAACTGGGTCAACCGCTGCTGCAACTGCTGGGGCAGGTCGGATTGGTTGGGCATCTCCACCTCGATCACCATGGAGTAGACCGGCTTGTCGGCGGTACCCAACACCCGGGTGTACAGATCCACGATGTTGCACGCCATCTCCGCCAGCAGACGGGTCACCCGGAAAACGATACCGGGCTGGTCCGCCCCCAGCACACTGATGGTCGCCCCCTGGGGGAGATCAACGGTCGATGCGGTGAGGGAGTCGGCCGACAGGGGTTGTACGTGGATGGCCAACGCCATCTCGTCGGCCAGGGCGGCAAACGCCTCGGCCATCTGTTCCAGCCTGACGGTCGGCGGCAGATGTACAATCAGCATCACCGTGAATGCCCCTCCCAGCCGGGTCATGCTGGAGTCGGCAATATTGCAGCCCATCTCGAACAGCACCTGGGTGGTGCGGGCGACAATGCCGGGTCGATCCCGGCCGGTGACGGTCAGTAGCGCGTGTTGGTTCATCCCTGGATGGTGAACGGATTGATAGGGTTTCGTCAAGCTTTAAAAAAACAGGATAACGCTCGTTAGCCCATGAAAAACTCTGCCCATCGAGAACAACAGCTTTTCCTGATCATGGGAGGTGTCGTCCTGGCCCTCATCATCGGCGTGGTCGTTTTTGATGTGCTGCAAAAGTCTGGTGGCAAGGAGTTCCTGCCCGAAGAGTCCCGACCGGTGGTAACCCAGCCCCCTGCTCCCCCGACGGACAATAGCAAGGGCAGCCGTTGGATTGATGCCATGGCACCCGCCCCGGTGTTTTTGCCACCGAGCAACACGACGGCCCAAGCCCCAGCCACGCCTGCGGCACCAGCGGCAGCACTAGCGGCAACGGTAGCACCAGCGGCAACGGCAGCACCAGCGGCAACGGCAGCACCAGCGGCAACGGCAGCACCAGCGGCAACGGCAGCACCAGCGGCAACGGCAGCACCAGCGGCAACAACACCCCCACCCGCAGCGGCACCAGCGGCGGCGGATGGGGTCAAAGCCACGACCGTCCCGGCTCCCGGCCCGTCTGTACTGGCCCCGCCTCCTGCGGCCACTCCCCCAGCTCTTGCAGGGGCTGCGACTACCGCCTCTGCTGCGGTGCCTGCGACCGTTGTCACCTCGGTCGCACTCTCCGCCCCCACCCTTGCACCACCGCCCGTGACATCGGTACCGTACCCTTACCAACCCGTGGATGCACCACCCCATCCTGCGCCAACTGCGCCCCAGGCTGCTGCGCCGTCGTCCACGCAGAGGAGTGGGGTACAATCGCTGGAGGGGTGGTCACCCAATGCCGCCGTTCTGGAGTCCATGCGTCAGGCTTTGCGCGCGGAGGGAGGGGCGGATCCTGACAAGGAAAACAGCGCATCCGCCACCAAACCGGCGGCGGCAGAAAAACCGGCGACCGTGGAAAAACCGGCGGCCAAGCCGGTCAAGCAGAGCAAGGAAAAATCAACAGAAAAACCGGTTGCGGCCACCGTGGAAAAAGCCGTGGAAAAACCGGTTGCCACCACCACAGCGGAATCCGCAGAACAGTCCGTTGCGGCCAAAGCGACGGAACCAGTGGAAAAAGCTGTTGCGAAACCGGTGTCAGAACCGGATGAACAGGCTGCAGCAAAGCCCGTTGCCACCACGATGGCGGAAGCCACGGACAAGCCAGCGGAAAAACCGGTGGCGGCTGCAGGGTCTACGGAAAAAACGGCGGAAAAACAGAGTGAAACACCGCTTGCCACCCAGAGTGTAGACCATTCACCACAGGAGGAGCCGTCCCTCCCGTTGACCACGGAACCCAACGGCCCGGAACACGCGCAGCCGTCGATCAGTTCGGAGGCTGCCGCTGCTGCGCGGCCTTTGCCATTAAAGACGGCCCGACGGTTGACCCATGTGGCTGCTCACACCCCGCAACCGCTGCCGACCCGTACGCCGAGTGTGGTTGCAAGCCCGCCTGTTGACGAGGGCGATGGTCGGCAATATTGGGTCAAGTTGGCCACCTTTTCCAATGAAGCCAATGCGGAGGCGTTGTTTCAAACCCTCTCCAAACTGGCTCTGGATGGGGAACCGTTGCCAATCTCCCGCACCAACAGCAGTCAAGGAGAGAACAACTATTACCGGGTTCGGGTGGGGCCTTTTACCGATCGATCCCAGGCAGAGCGGGCCATCAAGTTGGTGCAGCAGCAGGTCAACATGACCGGCACGGTTGTGGTATTGAACAGGTAGTGGGTCGCGCCTGGACTCTTTCAGCCCAAGGATGAGGGAAAAATGATGCCTCTGTTGTCGGTGCAAGGGTTGCACCACTGTTTTGGTCGCCATCGGGTACTCAACGGGATCCATCTTGCGTTGGAGGCTGGCAATTGTGGTGTGTTGTTGGGAGCCAATGGCTCTGGCAAGTCGACGCTGTTGGCTCTGCTTTCCACCCGGTTTCGGCTGCAACAGGGGCATTACCATCTGGCTGGTCTGGCGGTGGCCGAGCATGGGGATATGGTGCGCAGCCGTCTGCTGTTTGTGGGTCATCACACCCATCTGTACGGCCATTTGACCCCTCTGGAAAATTTATTGTTTTTCGCTGATTTGCATGGCTTGTCCGCGGCGGGTACCGTCCTGCGGGAGGCGGTGGTAGCGGTGGGGTTGGAAAAATTTATGGAGCAGCCGGTTCGCTGGTTTTCGGCGGGCATGAAAAAGCGGCTGGCCCTGGCGCGTCTGTTGTTGTTTCAACCGGATCTGTTATTGTTGGATGAGCCCTATTCTGCGTTGGACCAGCAGGGGGTTGCCTGGCTTAACGAGACGATCAGCCAATTTTTGCAGCGGGGAGGGGTGGTGGTGATGGCGAGTCATGATCCGGAGCGGATTGCCGCCCTGCCCCATCAACCCTTTCGGCTGCATCGGGGTCAGTTGTATGGTCCCGGGGAGGCGTTCCCTTGTTGATCCTCTGGCGGGCCATTTATCGTATTGCCTGGAAGGATGTGGTGGGGGATTGGCGGCGGCGGGCTACGCTCTCTTCGATGCTTTTTTTTGCCATTGCGGTATTGGTGATTTTCCAGGTAGCCTTTGACCCGGACCGTCGGGAGGCGGCTCGTCTGTTGCCCGGGTTGTTGTGGGTGACGTTGCTGTTTACCAGTCTGATGGGGTTGGGGCGGGTTTTTCAGGGGGAAGAGGAGGATGGGGCGTTCGAGGGGCTGTTGTTGGCCTCTGTGCCGCGCGGGGTGATTTTTCTTGGCAAGTGGATGGGCAACCTGTTGTTGACGGTGCTGGTGGAGTTATTGCTGTTGCCGTTGACTCTGGTTTTGTTTAATGTGGACGTTTGGGGGCAGGTGCCGGCCATTGTGGCGGTTCTGTTTGTGGGTACTTTGGGTTTGACCGGGTTGGGGGTATTATTGGCTGCGATGACCCAATCGGCCCGTTCTCGCGAGACCTTGTTGGCTTTGTTGTTGTTGCCGTTGACGGCCCCGTTATTGATTGCGGGGGTGCAGGCGGTGGCCGGGTTGGTACAGCCGGGGTTGGATATTGCGCCCTGGGTACGGTTGTTGGTTATTTTTGATGTGGTCTATTTGGCGTTGGCACCCTGGGCCTTTGGTTGGCTGGTGGCAGAGTAGCAACGGGGTTACAATTTTCTGTTAAACAATTGCAGGGGGCTGGGGACCGTCACGCTCCCCAGTGGGGTGCAGGGGCTTAAGCCCCATATGCGCTAACATGATTGCGGTCTGCTTTTAAACGATTGCAGGGGTCTGGGGACCGTCACGCTCCCCAGTGGGGTGCAGGGGCTTAAGCCCCATATACGCTAACATGATTGCGGTCTGCTTTTAAACGATTGCAGGGGTCTGGGGACCGTCACGGTCCCCAGTGGGGTGCAGGGGCAAAGCCCCTGCATGAACTGCGCGTTTTCCCAAAGCCCATTTTCGCAGAAAATGGGCGCAACGCGCACAAAACCGCCCCGCAGGGGCGACCTTGGGAGGGCGGCAGCCCGACTCGCACGGCTATGTTGTGGATAATGCCTGGATAAGAAAGCAGAAGGTTCGGATATTTAGTTTTTTTTCTGATACAAGGCCAGGAACGGTTTTTTTCCAAGCCACGCCCAATTTGGCCAGCTCTCGGTCGGGCTGCCGCCCTCCAGGAGTGCCCCTGCGGGGCGTTTTGGGCGCGCTGCGCAAATTTTCTGCGAAAATTTGCTTTGGGAAAGCGCGCCCGTTCATGCAGGGGCTTTGCCCCTGCACCCCACTGGGGAGCGTGACGCTCCCCAGACCCCTGCAATAGTTTTAAAGGATTAAATTGGACGTGCATCATTTCAAGAACGAGACTACGAAGGGGTAGACAGACCGCATGAAATTTTTGGCAAAGATTCAATGGCCCCTGGGTCTGCTGACAGTGTTGGTGTTGGGGGCGGGTTTATGGCTGGTGATCCATGCCCCGGCGGACTATCAGCAGGGGGATGCGGTGCGTATTTTATATGTCCATGTTCCGGCGGCAAAAATGTCCCTGTTGAGCTACCTGTTTTTGACCGTTGTCAGTGGCCTGTTTTTGTGGCGACGGACAGAAACCTTGGACATATTGGCAGAGGCTTCGGTGGCGGTGGGAGCGGCGTTCACCTTTATCACCCTGGCGTCCGGTTCCATTTGGGGCAAACCGATGTGGGGAGCCTGGTGGGCCTGGGATGCCCGCCTGACCTCCATGCTGGTACTGCTGATTTTGTTCATGGGCTTGATGGCGTTGCGCAACGCCTTGGACAATCCGGTCAAGGCGGCGCGGGCCACGGCGGTGTTGGCCATTATCGGGGCGGTGGATCTGCCCATCATCCATTTTTCTGTGGTATGGTGGCGCACCTTGCACCAACCGCCCTCTTTTGCCGGCGCATCCAAGCAGGCCATTACGGGTGACCTGTTGCCGCCCTTGTTGGTCATGTCGGTGGCCTTTGTATTGCTGGGTGCCTACTTGCTGGTGTTGAAAAGCCGGGAGGTGTCGGCACGGCGACAGTGGGAAGCGTTGGAAACAGAGCGTTTGGAGCACGGTCATGAGTGAGTATGGCGAGTATGTATGGGGTGTCTATCTGCTGGCAGGTGTCCTGCTGGGGGGGCTGGCCCTGATGTGGTGGAAAAGTTTGCGGCGGTTGCAGCAGCGACTGCAGGCAGCCAAGGAGAGGCACTCCGCATGAACAGCAAAAACAGGCGTCTCTTCCTGATTGGCAGCGTGGTGGTGGTGGGCGGTGCGCTGTTGACCTTGGTGTTCACCTCTTTTACGGGGGCGTTGGTCTATTTTTACACCCCCACGGAGATCAAGGCCAAAAGCAGCGAACTGACCGGTCACAAGGTACGGATTGGCGGACTGGTGCAAGAGGGCTCCCTGGTGCGGGAGACGGGAAACCTCAAGATACGCTTTCTGGTGGCTGATAACGTGGAGCGGCTGCCGGTGCAGTACGAAGGGATGACGCCAGACCTGTTCCGGGAGGGACAGGGGGTGATTGTGGAGGGCACTTGGCGCGGCGGAGCCGAGCCTTTTCAAGCGGTCACCATCCTGGCCAAGCACTCGGAAGACTACGTCCCGGTCAAAATGAGCGAAGAGGGGATCGCCAAGGCACGGGAGTCCATGTTGAAGACGTTGCAGTAACCATTAACTCAGTCTCTTGGCCCCGTCAAACAATTCAATCCTGCCGTCGTCCGTCAGCTCGTGGAGTGGTGCCCTCCAGCGAACGAGGCCCGCCGTGTCGCTGGCCTCTCTTCGTCGTATCGTGGTCCGTCTCATCAACTCCTCAACCTTTGGCATTCGTTTTCCGACAGACTTGTCTGGATGAGAAGCGATAAATGCCCTGTCCGTCATTGCCAAAATGCGTGCCCGATCTTCGGTAGTAGGGAGTCGGTGATTTCCATGACGAAAGGGTGTCAGCAACGCAAACGGGTTGTTTATAAGCATTTCTGACCAAACATCATCATGCCAGCCGGACTCCGCTCCGTGATGTGCCACTTTATAAACGGAGGATTTTTTTTCAGTCGCCATACATGCATTCAAAACAGATGACCAACCAACCAGTGGCGTCTGTCCCCTTTCCAGATCAGAACCCAGCAATACCGACCGTTCGCCGGCATCGACCCGCAATACCACAGCCGTATCATTCGGTGTAACGGACGGCAACTTTTCGGGAATGGCTCTCCTCTCTATCGCACAAGCGTACTCGTGCGCTATGAACGCCAAGGCGCGTCGGTTCATTTCATCGGAAGGCGACAACGCCACCAATCGCGCTGCTGCAGATTGCCAAATGACCATATCCGCCTTGGCAAATTTGAGCATTCCCCGCTCCTGCTCGTTGCTGCGGCGGCCGGCAATCTCAATAGCTTGGCCAATTTTCCCTGGGCTACCACGGGGCGTACCGGGCACTTCCTGGTAGAGGCTGGCCCATTTGATAAAATCGTCTTTTGACAGCACGTCTGAGCAACAAAAAATAGCCTGCCGGCACACATCCAACGCTTCAACGAGACCAACAACATGATCGCTGTGCCAATGCGTCGCAACAACAACGCGCACACATTGCTCGGGATTCTGGCCGATACTTACCAGATATTCTATGGGTTTTGGATGGTTGGCATCCTTGCCGGCACAGGAATCGACAATGATCCACTCACCATATCCCAAATGCACAACCACGCTCTCCCCGAAGCCAGGGCCAAAAACAGAGACCTCGATTTCATCAGGCCTGGGAGGTGTTGACTGCTGGGTAGCCATACGACTCCGCGATTAATTTTTTAAGTTCAGCCGCTCTCTTGGCCGATCGAGCGATAACATCCGGAGACAATCGGATAAATCTCGGGAGACGCTGAAAGCGAATTTCCGATACGCGGCTTGTTTGCCTGTTATGCTCCTTCCTCGCTATGTGCCAAGAAAACAAGGCATTTGGTATGATGAGGGGCTGATCTTCGGTGGAGATCTCATCAAACGAGAATTCTGCCTCTTCGTCAGCCATACTGCCCGTACGATCCATCAAACGGGCCCAAAAGGTTTGGTTTTCTTTATCCACTGTCAGAACAACCCCATCAAAAATCTGTTCTGGACGCAACACGGCCAGCTTCGGGCTGGACGGCTTGGGGGGGGCAAAAATTTGATCGATGCCTTTAAGGGGAATCCCCCACATTGTTGCGGATGGTTCTCCCTTGGTCTGCGTAGTTTGTGTATGCTCTCCTTCACGCAAGAATTCCCTAATATCGTCGTCAGCGACACCAAACGTCCCATGGTCGTCAACAGCATAGCGCGTACTGCTACCCGCAGAAAAATTGGGACATTCTGTAGAATTATTCATGCCTTGCCACTTCTCCATCTTCAAATTTGGATTGTTCACAAAACCGATTCACTACTTTCTCAACGAGGGCCTTGGAACGATCAAGAACAGGACCATATTCTCTCTCAATGATCTCAAGAAAGAAACCGGTACTGTCAGACTGGCGATCATGCGGACATTCGCAGTGGTCGTTCACCAGTATTTCCGCCTTATTGGCAACGCCCTGGACAGGAGTGACATTGATCACCACCCACCCTGTCATGTCGTCTTTCCTGGCAGACTCGACAGAAACCGCACGCATACCCGGGTTTGAAAGCAGTCCGGTCCAAGGCGACTTGGGCAACATAAAATGTCCAAAACAGTGCCAGTCAAGCGCGTCCTTGAATTGAATGCGAGCGGTGTAATTGATTCCCATTTGCCGCAGTGGAGTGTGGGACAACAGGCGAAATGTCCCCAATACAAGATTTTTCAGGTGCGTGAGATACACAGGAGATTTGATCGTAACAGAAAATTTGTCACGTATCACTTGCATGGTAAACCACTCTGTAGAGAAGCTGGTAAGATTGGCGTGAACGACCTCAATGTTGGCATTATCGGCCTCTGATGCTCTCAACAACTCCTGCGAGGCAAACCAAGCGGGCTGGTAGATTTTCGGATTAAAATCCCCTATCAGTACCACACTGTATTCAGCATCCGACAGATCAGGCCGTCGCGGACGATGGTCTATCATCTGGGCATCTCGCTTAAAAAGTTAATCCGTGGCTACGCAGAAGCACCAAAACGGGCAAAAACTCGGGCAGAGTTTAACACCCTGTTTCCGACGCAAGCAAAGGAAAATGAACCGCTTCCAGCGCATATCACAATATATCCCTACACAAACGAATAGGGATCCACATCCCACTCCAACCGCACCCGATTGGCCGCCAAGGCATGGGCCTGCACCAGCAAAGGTTTCAGGCAACGGTGCAATTGGCCCGGGGAGAGCTCCTTGATCAACAACTGCCAACGATAGCGGTTGCGCAATTTGAACAGCGGCGACTGGGCCGGACCCAGAAACTGTACCGCCTCGCTCACCGGCAACTGGGCCCGCAACGCCTGGGCAAACGCCTCACCCTCCTGCAAATGGGGCGACGAAAAACGCAATAACGCCAGCCGCCGAAACGGCGGATAGCCCGCCTCCTGGCGAAAACAACGCTCGGCAGCGACAAATCCGGTCACATCATGGGTCAATACCGCCTTTAACGCATAGTGGTTGGGATCATAACTCTGCACCAATACCCGCCCCGGCACCCCCTCCTCCCGCCCAGCCCGGCCAGCCACCTGGGTAATCAATTGAAAGGTCCGCTCCGCCGCCCGAAAATCGGGCTGACAGAGCGTGGTCTCCGCCTGCACCACCCCCACCAATGTCAAACCAGGAAAATGATGCCCCTTGGCAATCATCTGCGTCCCGACCAGAATATCCAGCTTGCCATCGTGAAAGGCCGCCAACGTCGCCTCCAGATTGACCAATCCCGAACTGACCGTGTCCCGATCCAGGCGGGCAATGCGCGCCGTTGGCAAAAAACGCTGCAACTCCTCCTCCAACCGCTCCGTGCCCGGACCAAAGGCAAACAGGCTCAACTGACCACAACTGCCACAAATATCCTGAATCGGTTGCCGATGATCACAATAGTGGCAAATCAACTGCTTTTTGCCCTTGTGCAGGGTGAGCGTCACCGAACAGTTGGGGCAGTTGACCGCCTGGCCGCAGCGATGACACAACAAAGAGGGAGCAAACCCCCGCCGATTGAGAAACAACAGGGATTGCTGACCCGCTGCCAACCCCTCCGCCAAAGCCTTGCGCAATGGCGGACTCAACAGATCCGCAAAACCCATCTGCGCCCGCAGTTCGCTCTGGCCTGGATTGATCAGCTCCACCGACGGCAACGCCGCCCCGGTGGCCCGCTGGCCCAGATACAAGAGCCGGTAACGCCCCTGCTCCACATTGGCCAGCGACTCCAACGAGGGGGTGGCACTGCCCAGAATCAGCACCGCTGCCGCCTTTTTGGCCCGTACCACCGCCATATCCCGGCCCTGGTAGGGCACGCTCCCCTCTTGCTTGTAGGAAAAATCGTGCTCCTCATCCACCACGATCAGGCCCAGATCGGCGAAGGGGGCAAAAATGGCACTGCGGGCACCGATCACCACCCGCGCCCGCCCATCGCGGATTTGCTGCCAATAGTCAAACCGCTGCGGATCGCTCAACCGGGAGTGAAAAATGGCCAGTGCCACCTGAAAACGGGCCTGGTAGCGTTGAATCAACTGGGGGGTCAAAGCGATTTCCGGCACCAGCAACAGGGCTTGCCGCCCCTGGGCCAGACAATAATCCACCGCCCGAAAATAGAGTTCCGTCTTGCCGCTGCCGGTGACACCATGCAGCAAAAAAGGGGCAAAGCCACGGCTTTGCAGGGCCAATTCCAGTTGCCCGGCCTGAATGGCCTGCTCGGCGGTCAGGGTGGGCGGTGGCAGGCACGGGGCAGGCCTCTCGATAGCCGTGAGCGGAGGCTGGCTCTGTTCGTGTCGGCCATGCCAACGGGACTCCAGGGTGATCAAGCCGCGGCGCAGCAACCCGTCGAGCCGACTTTTTACCACGGCCCGTCCCAACCGGCCGCTGATGGTCTCCTCTGTCAACGCATGGCGTTTGTGCAACCATTCCGCCAGGGGTCGCAGGGTGGCGGGCAGATCGGCTGGCACCTCGCCGCCGTTCCAGACCGCCCGCCGCCGCTTGTGAAACCGCAAATGGCCCGGCACCGCCGCCGCCACCACAGAACCGATGGGGCAGAGATAATAGTGTGCCATCCACTCCAGCAGATGGAGCAGATCCCCATTCAACAGCGGCCGCTCCTCCAGCACCTCCAGTATTGGGCGAATCTCACCCTCGGACCAGGCCGGCGTTGCGGAGAGGGACCAGAGAATGCCCACCTGCTGGCCATGGCCCACGGGCACCAGCACCAGGGTGCCGGGGCTGGCCTGTACAGTGGATGGCAGCGCGTAGGTAAAAAAGGAACGCAGCGGGATGGGGAGGGCAACTTGCGCAAACACAGTGCGTCACATCACAACAACAGAGGGGCAGGCGACCATGAAACCGCAGGCAGGGCAGTCAGAGCGGGCGGTGCGACCGCCATCATCCCACATAATAGCGGGGAACCCGTTCCCCCACGTTGCACAACACCTCGTAGGGAATGGTTCCCCGCCAGGCTGCCATCTCCTCCACATCGATATGCTCCTCGCCCTCGCTGCCCAGCAGGGTGACCAACTGGCCAACCGACACCTGGGGCAATTCTGTCACGTCGATGGCAATCATGTCCATGGAGACCCGGCCTACCACGGGCACCCGGTGGCCCGCCACCAACACCTGGGCCTGGTTGCCCAGCAGACGGTTGTAGCCATCCGCGTACCCCACCGGCAAAATGGCGATGCGTGAGGGGCGTTGGGCGATAAAGGTCCGGCTATAGCCGACGGACTCCCCCGCTGACAGCGCACTCAACTGGAGTATCCGGGTCAACCAGCGTACCACCGGTCGCAAGCCGATGGTGCGCCCGGTGTTGGTCGGGAAAAAGGGTGAGGCACCATAGAGCATGATACCGGGTCTGACCCAGGAAAAGTGGGTTTCGGCGCGGGAGAGCAGGGCGGCACTGTTGGCCAGTGAGACAAAGCTGGTTGTCAAACCGGTCTCTGTCAGCACCTGGTGCAGGCGGTGCCGTTGGCGGTCGTTTTCGGGATGGTTCGGTTCATCGGCGCAGGAGAGGTGGGAGACGAGGCCAGCCAGCTGCAGGCCGGTGAGTGGCTGCAGCTCGGTGATGGCGGCCTCCACCTCCGTGATTGCCAGCCCCAGCCTGCCCATGCCGGTATTGATTTTGAGAAACAGGGGGAGCGGTCTCCCCGCTCCCACCGCCCGGTTTAATGCGGGCAGGGTGTGCCGATCAAAGACGAAGGGCTGCAATTGCAGTCCCACCACCGCCTCTTCCATCCCTGGTGTCAGGCCGGAGAGCAGTACCATGGGCAGTGTCACCCCGGCGCGGCGCAACGGTTCAGCCTCCTTCACCAGGGCGACGCAAAAGCCGTCTGCGCCCGCTTCCATCAGTCGTTGGGCGATGGGCCACGCACCCAAGCCATAACCGTTGGCTTTGATCACGGGAAAAATTTTTACCTTGGGGGAGACGGCTTGGCGGGCGACGGTAAAATTGTGCTGGATGGCACTCAGGTCGATCTCCAGCCAAGTGGGGCGATCGCGCCGCTCTGTTTGCATGAGTCAACCTCCGATGGAACAGGTATTCTTTAAATAGTGCAGGGGCCTGAGGAGCGTCACCTCCCCCAGCGGGGTGCAGGGGCAAAGGCCTGTACAGTTTTCAGTATTGATATTCACGGCGGTTGCATTATACATGCATCCATCGTGTCAACGCTAGGCCAACAGGATGCCCAACAGAATCACCGCGCCAAACCATTTGTTGCTGAGAAAGGCGGCCAGATAAGAGCCCTGACGTGCCATCGTGATTTGCCATCCCATCTGTGCCAATCCCAGCAACAAGGCGCAATAGTAGGGCAACGAAAGCCCCACCCACCAACCCGCTGCTGCCAGCAGTGTCAATGTCAACAGGTAGAGCAAGGCCACAATGGGAACGGCCCAACGACCAAACAGAATGGCTGTGGACTTGACCCCGATTTGCAAATCGTCCTCGATATCCATCAAGGCGTACAGGGTGTCATAGGCAGCGGCCCAGGTCAGAGTGGCGGCAAAATAGAGCCAGGCTGGCCACGGAACGGTCTCCGTCGCTGCGCCCCAGGCCATGATCACGCCCCAACCAAAAGCGGCACCGAGATAAAATTGCGGCCAGTGGACAAAACGCTTGGTAAACGGATAGCTGACCGCCAACAATGCACCCACCACAGAGAGTTGAATGGCCAGCTTGTTCAACTGTAGTGCCAACAGCAAGGCGGCCGCCAGCAGCAGCAGCAGCAGCCCCTTTGCTGCCCGTGTTGAAATGCGCCTGGCAGCCAATGGACGCTCCCTGGTTCGGGCCACCTGCGGATCAAAATCCTTGTCGGCCAGATCGTTGATCACACAGCCGGCCGAACGCATCAGAAAAGAACCCATGATAAAAATGATCAGCAGGGGAGCATCGGGATAATTCGGTTTGGCGGCGGCGAACAACGCCCACAAGCAGGGCCACAGTACCAGCCAGGTGCCGATGGGGCGGTCGACCCGCATCAGGCGCAATGATTCTCGCAACAGTGGGGCGGGGAGGTGGTCAATCCAGTGAGTCATGACAGCAACAGAGGGAGAAAAATTTCATAGATACGGGCGCGGATTTCGTGGTTGACACGAAACAGTGAGCGGCGGCACCAGTAGGATTGGTTGCTTTCGTGGCCCAGGCGCGCCGCCAGATCCGGGATATGGGCCTCTGCCAGTTCCAGGTCGGTACGTTCGACCTTTCCTTCGTGGGCCAGGAACAGGGAACCTAACGGCTCGTCGCCCTGTTCAATGGCTGTTTTGGCTGCTGGAGAGAGTTGATCAATGGCAACCTGGGAGTGGGCGTAGAGTCGGGCCTGATCCTCCAGCAGCAACCAGACGCTGCGGGCCAGAATCATGCTTTGGGGGGGAAGTCGTTGTTGTTGGTCCCAGAGTGATGACTCGTCTGCGTCATCCAGCATGGGTGCCTGATGTTCCAGGCGAACCCGCACGGTTTGGTGACTTTCGGTTTCCAGGTGTCGTGTCAGAGAATCTGTGCAGCTGAGTGCAGCCTGCAAGCGAGGGGAGTGGGGCAGGCCAAACCGTTTAAAGTATGCGTCGACTGGCAGCCAGCCTTTCAGCAGTTGTGGTAAAAAGGGTTGTCGCATTAACCATGATCCAACTTAAAAATGGAGCGGCCGAGCAGAAGAATGTAGCCCCTTGTTCTCTTTTACACAATGGGAAACTGTCATGTTCCCCGGCAGGATGCAGGGGCAAAGCCCCATATGCGCCAACATGATGACCACACCTATGCTTTTCTTAATCTTTTAAAACTATTGCAGGGGCCTGGGGACCGTCACGGTCCCCAGTGGGGTGCAGGGGCAAAGCCCCTGCATGTAACGGGCGCGCTTTCCCAGAAGCCCATTTGCGCAGCAAATGGGCGCAGCGCGCCCAAAACGCCCCGCAGGGGCACTCCTGGAGGGCGGCAGCCCGACCGAGAGCGGGCAAAAGGTTGTTTGGCTTGGAGAAAAAACCGATCCTGGCCTTATGTCGAACAAAAAGCTGAATGTCTGAATGGTCGGGTTTCTTATCCAAACATTTTCCATGACATAACCGTGCGAGTCGGGCTGCCGCCCTCCCAAGGTCGCCCCTGCGGGGCGGTTTTGTGCGCGTTGCGCAAATTTTCTGCGAAAATTTGCTTTGGGAAAACGCGCAGTTCATGCAGGGGCTTTGCCCCTGCACCCCACTGGGGACCGTGACGGTCCCCAGACCCCTGCAATCGTTAAAAGAACAGCTGGGGACCGTGACGGTCCCCAGACCCCTGCAATCGTTAAAAGAACAGCTGGGGACCGTGACGGTCCCCAGACCCCTGCAATCGTTAAAAGAATAGCTGGGGACCGTGACGGTCCCCAGACCCCTGCAATCGTTAAAAGAACAGGGACGATTCCGACGCAAATCGTTCATTAATTAATTGATTATTAAAATCAAACAATTAATGGATTTCTTGAGACGGCGATCTGCTCTCCAGATATACCAACAATAACGAGATGGCCGCCGGCGTCATGCCAGCAATACGACTGGCCTGTCCCAAAGTCGTTGGCGCAACACGCGCCAATTTTTGCTGCAACTCAATCGAAAGCCCCGGTATCTGATGCCACAACATATCCACGGGAACCCGCACCGACTCAACCTTTTTTAACCGTACCGCATCCCCCTCCTGCTTGCCCAAATATCCCTCATAACGCGCCTCGGTAATCAAACGCTCCTTCAACTCATCATCCAGTTGAGACAATCCAACCCCGGCCAAAACAGCCATGGGATCCACATCTTCCCGCCGCAACAACTCCCAACCATACCGCGTCTCCCCCAACCGCTCCTCTCCCTCTTCAACCGCATTTTCCGCCGTCGGTATCAAAACAGGTCGCCATTTGTTTTGCCGTAATATTTGACGCCCCTGCTGAATGGCATCCATCCGCTGCTGAAATCGCCGCCAGCGCAACTCATCCACCAACCCCACCGAACGCCCAACCGGTGTCAACCGCTCATCTGCATTATCAATACGCAGCAACAACCTGAACTCAGCCCGCGAGGTGAACATCCGGTACGGCTCATCCACCCCCTGGGTAATCAAATCATCCACCATGACACCTATATAGGCCTCGGAACGATCAAAATGGATGGCCGGCCGATCCAAACAGCGCAAAGCAGCCTGCAACCCCGCCACCAACCCCTGCGCCGCCGCCTCCTCGTAACCCGTCGTCCCATTGATTTGCCCAGCCAAAAAGAGCCCTTCAACCCCCTTGACTGCCAGACGATGATCCAACTGCCGGGGGTCCACCATGTCATACTCAATGGCATAGCCGGGACGCACAATATCAGCCGCCTCCAACCCCTCGATGGAACGAACCAGCTGCCACTGCACATCAATCGGTAAACTGGTGGAAATGCCATTCGGATAAATTTCGCGGGTATGATAACCCTCCGGCTCCAGGAAAAGCTGATGACTCTCCCGCTCCCCAAAGCGCACCACCTTGTCCTCAATCGAGGGGCAATAACGGGGACCAACACCCTGGATTTGGCCGGAAAACAGTGGAGCCCGATCCAGATTGGCACGGATCAGCGCATGCGTCTTTGGCGTGGTCCGCGTTATATGGCAGGGGATCTGCCGCCGGTCAATCCGCTCGGTCAAAAACGAAAACGGAACCGGCGGCTCATCCCCCTCCTGAATCTGGCAACGAGACCAGTCAATCGTCTTGCCATCAAGGCGGGGCGGGGTGCCCGTCTTCAGCCGCTGCATCCGCAACCCCAGCCCCAACAAATCGGCACTCAAGGTCTGATTGGCCGCATCGCCCAGGCGGCCTGTTGGGAAAGTTCGGGTACCAATATGTGCCAATCCACGCAAAAATGTACCTGTCGTCAGAATCAACGCGCTGCACGCAATTCTTTCTCCCCAGTCGGTCACAATACCTTCTATGCGGCTGCCGTTGCAAATCAATTGCAATGCCTCTCCCTGTCGCAAGGTCAGGTTGGGGGTGCTGTCCAACATATTGCGCATCAACCGCCGATAGTCCATCTTGTCCATCTGCGCCCGGGGGCCTCGCACGGCCGGTCCCTTGCGACGATTCAGCAGTCTGAATTGGATG
Organism: Magnetococcales bacterium HCHbin5; assembly: GCA_002753505.1. Classification (GTDB taxonomy): domain Bacteria; phylum Pseudomonadota; class Magnetococcia; order Magnetococcales; family Magnetaquicoccaceae; genus Magnetaquicoccus. The sequence continues at coordinate 21,438 of PEAG01000053.1, forward strand.
CCGGCCTGATCCGCCATCCATCCCATCAACCCACCCATGGCATCGATCTCCCGCACCAGATGCCCTTTGCCCAAACCGCCAATGGCAGGATTGCAGGACATCTGGCCGATGGTATCCAAATTCTGGGTGAGCAACAGGGTCTTGACCCCCATGCGGGCCGCCGCCCAGGCCGCTTCACAACCGGCATGGCCACCCCCTACAACAATGACAGCAAATGCGTGGTCTGTGTTCACAACCCTCTTTCTCCCCTGTTTCACGTGAAACCATCACCCATCCTGTCTGACTGACCGCCTATTTGCCGATACAAAATTGGGAAAATATCCGGTCCAGCAACTGGTCATGGGTTGTTTCCCCCGCCAATTCAGCCACAGTCGCCAACGACGATCTTAATACCATGGCGACAATCTCTTTGGGCTTGCCCTGCGTCAGCAGCTCCTTTGCCTCTTCAACCAACGCCTTGGTCCGCTGAATCACCTCCCGTTGTCTGGCCAGCAGGATGACAGGGGACTCTTCGCCTGCCGGTTGTTGGGCGAAATGGTCATAAATCGCTTGTGTCAGAGCGGCCAAGCCTACACCGGTGCGACAGGAGATGGCCAGGGATCGAAAACCGGCCAGGGCTGTCGTCGTGTCGGGCATGGTTTCGGTTTGACACTGGTCCACCTTGTTGGCGACCAGGATGAGGCGATCCGGGCCTAGTGTTGCGGCCCACTGCATCTCAATGGCAGAAAGACCGTTCTGGGCGTCGTAGAGCAACAACACACCGTCGGCCTGGGCCGCACGCGCTTTGGCCCGCTGAATACCTTCCTGCTCGATGACTTCCGCTGTTTCTCGTACACCGGCTGTGTCCACCAGGACGATGGGAACGCCGTGGATGGCCAAGTGGTGTTCATTCAGGTCGCGGGTGGTGCCGGCAATGGGGGTGACGATGGCCTTTTCTTTGCCGACTAGGTGGTTGTACAGACTGGATTTACCGACATTGGGTTGACCCAGAATGACCAGTTCCAGCCCATTTTGCCACTGCTGGCCAACGGTTGCGCCTTGTACCAGCGGGTTCAGTTGTTGGGTGATCTCTTGCAACTGTTGCGTCAAGTGGCCATCGGAGTGCAGTTCGATCTCCTCATCGGCAAAGTCCAGTTCCGCTTCTGTCTGGACCAGCAGATCCAGCAAACTTTCCCGTATTTTGCCGATTGTTTGTCCCAGGCTGCCTTGCAGTTGGCGGGCCGCCTCCCGGGCGGCTCGCAGGTTGGAGGCATGGATAAGGGCCATCAATGCCTCGGCGCGGGTGAGATCCAGCTTGCCGTTTTGGTAGGCGCGGCGGGAAAATTCGCCCGGTTGTGCCATGCGGACGCCTATCCTTGTCAGGAGTGTCAATAGCTGTGTCAGTACGACGGGTGCGCCATGGCTGTGAATTTCCATTTGCGCTTCGCCGGTAAAGGAGTGTGGGGCGGGAAAATAGACCACCAGGGCCTGATCCAGCAGGCTGTTTGCTTCGGGATCAAACAGGTCGAGTCGGTGCAGGGTGCGGGGTTTGAACCATTCCGGTTTGAGTGGTTGACCGGAGGGGTGGCGTAGCAGGGGCAGGAGGGTGTGGGGTAGTCCGGGGCCGCTCAGGCGAATGACGGCGACGCCTGAGCAGCCGGGGGGGGTAGCGAGGCCGGCGATCAACTCCGAGTCCAGGGTGGTGGAGGGTGTGTGCATAGGGCAGGGTGTCCAGCGCAACGGCTGCGGTCATCGCAGGCCAATTTTTAATCTTTTCTTTAAACTATTGCAGGGGTCTGGGGACCGTCACGGTCCCCAGTGGGGTGCAGGGGCGAAGCCCCTGCATGTAACGGGCGCGCTTTCCCAGAAGCCCATTTGCGCAGCAAATGGGCGCAGCGCGCCCAAAACGCCCCGCAGGGGCACTGCTGGAGGGCGGCAGCCCGACCGAGAGCTGGCCAAAATGGGGAGGGGTGGAAAAAAACCATTCCTGGCCTTGTATCAGAAAAAAAGCTGAATATCCAAGGCCTTTGCTCTCTTATCCAAACCTGGCCTCACATTCAAGCAAAAAGCTGAACATCCAAGGCATTTGCTCTCTTATCCAAACCTGGCCTCACATTCAAGCAAAAAGCTGAACATCCAAGGCCTTTGCTCTCTTATCCAAACCTGGCCTCGCATTCAAGCAAAAAGCTGAATATCCAAGGCATTTGCTCTCTTATCCAAACCTGGCCTCACATTCAAGCAAAAAGCTGAATATCCAAGGCCTTTGCTCTCTTATCCAGGCATTGTCCATAACATAACCGTGCGAGTCGGGCTGCCGCCCTCCCAAGGTCGCCCCTGCGGGGCGGTTTTGTGCGCGTTGCGCAAATTTTCTGCGAAAATTTGCTTTGGGAAAACGCGCATTTCATGCAGGGGCTCTGCCCCTGCACCCCGCTGGGGACCGTGACGGTCCCCAGACCCCTGCAATTGTTTAACGGAATCGGAACCGGAACCGGAACCGGCACGGGAAGCTAACCCATCTTTTTCATGATATACCCCTGCTGGGCGATCGATAACACATTGTTGACCAACCAATAAAGAACCAATCCTGCCGGAAAGGAGAGAAACATGAAGGTAAAAATGACCGGCAAAAACAACATCACCTTGGCCTGAATCGGGTCCGCCGGAGCCGGATTCATCTTGGTCTGAATCAACATGGAAATGCCCATCAAAACCGGCAACACATAATAGGGATCCTGCACCGACAAATCATGAATCCACAGGAAAAAAGGCGCATGACGTATCTCAACCGACAGGTATAACACCTGATAAAGCGCAAAAAAGACCGGAATCTGTACCACCACCGGCAAACAGCCCCCCAACGGATTCACCTTGTTGGTCTGGTAAAGCTGCATCATCTCCTGATTCAGCCTTACCTTGTCCCCGGCATAAAGCTTCCGCAACTCCTCCATCTTCGGCTGCAACTTTTTCATCGCATTCATGGAACGGTAACTTTTATCCGCCAAAGGGAAAAAGAGACCCTTCACCAGCAAAGTCAAACAGATGATGGCCAAACCAAAATTGTGCAGATAGTCGTTGAAAAAGACCAGCACATCCACCAACGGCACGGCCAGAAAATGGAGCCAACCATAATCAATCGCCCGCTCCAAAGCCATCTCCTGCTGCTCCAGACTGCGAATCTCCTTGGGTCCGACGTAAAGGCGCGTCTCAACCGTGACATCCTGACCAGCCCCCACCGTGTGCTGCTTGGAGACAGAACCCACCCGATAGGCCGGCGCATCAAAATCAAAATAATATTTTTTGACCGTACCAGGATCGGCAGGGATCAGGGCGGCAAGAAAAAATTTATCGGAAAAGCCAACCCAACCATTGCTGGCATCCTGATGGGCATCCTTCTTCCGCAAATCTTCATAGTTGTGCTGCACCCGCGTCTTGTCCAAATAGCCCATGGGCCCCTGGAAATCGGAGGTCGCCATCGGATGGCCTGCATCTACCAGCGGCTCGGTGCGCACAAATTGGGCGAAAGAGTAGAGCGGAACCGGGCTGGCTGTCTGGTTGATGGCCCTGTCCCGCACGACCAATTGATAGGAGTTCGCGGCAATCACAATGCTCTTTTCAAACCGCAAGCCCTTGCCATTATCCCAAAACAGCTCCAACGACCCGTTCCCCTGCACCCCCCCTCGACTGTTGGTCTGCCAAACGGTTTTGCGACCAGGGGTCTGAATGTCGGGGGTCGCCAGAAAACCGGACTCGCCAAAAAAAACCTCCGGCCCTTTGGCCTGGGCATTGTGACGTAAAAATTGGATCGGCTTGCCTTCAGGCGGCAACTGATCCAAATGCTTCAAAAATTCCAACTGTACCAACTGGGCACCGGTCAATGACAACTCTCCACTGACCAGTCCATTGCTAAAATTCAGCCGGTCATCACTCCGTACCGCCACAACCTCCTCAGCCGGCGGGTTGACAGGCTGCTGCTTGGCCAACTGCAAATCGCCCCCCTTCGCGACTTGAGCATCGGGTAAAACAGGGTCAGAACTCTTTTTTGCTGCGGCCGTACTGTTGGTGTCGGAGCCTGTCTGCTTGCCGCTGCTCTGTTCAACCTCAACGGGTGGGTTGACATAAAGCTCCAGATAGGTCTGGTAAACCATCAGCAGCACAAATGAGAGACTGAGAGCCAGGGTAGTACGACGGTCCATGCAATTTTCCTCGATTCATAAGTGTTCAGGGGATCGGGTCAAAGCCACCTGGATGAAAGGGGTGACAGCGCAACAAACGGCGTGCCGCCAACCAGCCGCCTCTGAGTCCACCATAGCGCGTCACCGCCTCCAAGGCATATTCGGAACAACTGGGGAAAAAACGGCAACTCCTCGGCAACATGGGCGATATAAAATACTGATAGGCACGAATCAACCCGAGCAATATACGCTTCATGGCAGCCTGGCGAACGAGGAAAATAGTTTCTGCAAATCTCGCCGTAGCAGATCGGCCGCTGCACCACCCGCTTGTGGTCGTGCAATCAGCACCCAATCCCGCCCAACGACCCAGTTTGGACGACCGAGACGGTAAAACTCACGCATCAACCGTTTGATGCGGCTGCGTGTCACAGAGTTGCCCACCTTACGACTGACAGTCAAGCCCAATCGTGTGTTGGGAAGTGTTGTTTCCAGGGTGAACAGCAGGAAAAAACGCCCTCCAAGCTTGCGCCCGGCAGTCGTTACACGTTGAAAATCCGCACTCTCCAGTAAGCGTACGGATTTGGGAAATCCATACGTCCGGTTTTGCGTTGTGCCATCCCGCACCGGAGTTGGCGTGGGGGATGGCAATTCGGCCTCAATGCTCAACGCATGGGGAGCCTAAACAACAATCAGCCGCTTGCGTCCTTTGGCCCTGCGACGAGCCAAGACCTGCCGCCCGCCCGCCGTGGCCATGCGGGCCCGAAAGCCATGATTGCGACTGCGACGAATTCTGCTGGGTTGAAATGTTCTTTTCACGTGTCTGTTCCTTGTCTGCTATGCGGTCCATGGGGCATGGAGCTGGATTCAATCTTTGTCTCGGTCATTGAAAACACAACCGACCTGCCACTGTACCCTATTTTTTCCCGGCTTTCCAGGTATGACGCACTAAAAAAGCCTCCCCTCGCAAATGGACGGCTGTTTGATTCACGTGAAACAGGGGGGGTGTGTCAACAAACCCTGTCTTTGCAGGGGCGATTGTTTTTATACTCTGTAGAGATGGGTGTTGGGAGTGCTGCTCATGCACGGGCAGCAGGTGGCCCCTGTGGGGGTTGGCAAGTTAAAGGAGATCGTCATGCAGGATAAAACAGTCACCTCCCCGGTGTTGAATGGGGCAAAAAAGGAGCCGAAGGTCAACGAAAAACCGTTTACCGATCGGATGCAGCGGTTGTTGGCGGGGAAGCGGGAGGAGGATATTATTCTGGATCCTGACAATCCCAATTTGATTCTGGAGCGCAAGCAGAGTGGCGACTCGTAGGTTTCGCCTTCCAGACCGAAACTTTTCATAATCTTTTCAAACGATTGCAGGGGTCCGGGGACCGTCACGGTCCCCGGTGGGGTGCAGGGGCAAAGCCCCATATGCGCTAACATGATGACCACGCCCATGCTTTTCTAATCTTTTCAAACGATTGCAGGGGTCCGGGGACCGTCACGGTCCCCGGTGGGGTGCAGGGGCAAAGCCCCTGCATGTAACGGGCGCGCTTTTACCGAAGCAAATTTCCGCAGGAAATTTGCGCAGCGCGCCCAAAACGCCCCGCAGGGGCACTGCTGGAGGGCGGCAGCCCGACTGAGAGCTGGCCAAATTGGGCGTGGCTTGGAAAAAAACCATATCCTGGCCATATCAGACAAAAAACCGCATATCCGAAGGCTGTGGTTTCTCATCCAAACCTTTTACAAAACATAACCGTGCGAGTCGGGCTGCCGCCCTCCCAAGGTCGCCCCTGCGGGGCGGTTTTGGGCGCGTTGCGCCCATTTTCTGCGAAAATGGGCTTTGGGAAAACGCGCCGTTCATGCAGGGGCTTTGCCCCTGCACCCCACCGGGGAGCGTGACGCTCCCCGGACCCCTGCAATCGTTTAACAGAAGACCGCAATCATGTTAGGATCCTAGCCAAAATAAGTTGAACATTTCATGATTCGGGTGGGCGTTCTCTTGGCATCAACCGATAGTTCCACTCCCCATGAAATTGGTCGCGCTCGATTGCCAGTCTCTCCAGTTCCT
>PEAG01000188.1 GCA_002753505.1 Magnetococcales bacterium HCHbin5
TCTCGGATGCCGCACAAAACCTCTCCCAGGGAGCGACCCAGCAGGCGGCTTCCATCGAGGAGACCTCCTCGGCCATGGAGGAGATGACCTCCAATATTCAACAAAATTCGGACAATGCCAATACGACGCAAAATATTGCGCAGCGGGCCGCCAAAGATGCCGAGGAAGGCGGGATGGCGGTGGGAGAGGCCGTGCAGGCGATGAAAGAGATTGCATCAAAAATTGGCATCATCGAAGAGATTGCCCGGCAAACCAATCTGCTGGCGTTGAATGCGGCCATTGAGGCTGCGCGCGCCGGTGAACACGGGAAAGGGTTTGCCGTGGTGGCGGCGGAGGTGAGAAAACTGGCCGAACGCAGCCAGCAGGCGGCGGGAGAGATCAGCCATCTCTCTGCCTCCAGTGTTGATGTTGCGGAAAAAGCAGGTGGAATTATTAACAAACTGGTGCCCGATATTCAGAAAACGGCAGAATTGATTCAAGAAATCAATGCCTCCAGCCAGGAGCAAAACCAGGGGGCGGGACAGATCAACCAAGCCATTCAACAACTGGATCAGGTGATTCAAAAGAACGCCGGTTCTTCCGAAGAGATGGCAGCGACGGCAGAAGAGTTGAGTGCGCAAGCCGAGACAATGGCCCAGGCCATCGCCTTTTTCAACCTTGGCCATCAGGGCGGCTCGACTCGGCACAAACCGACACGCAAGCCAAGCCAGGTGATGCCTCCGCAACAGCGTGCGACCAAGGCATTGCCCGTTTCCGGGCAGAAGCGTGCCAGCAAGGCGTTACCGGCACCGGCCAAAAAAAGCGGTGGGGTTGACTTGAAGATGGCCCATTCGGATGAGGAATTCGAGTCTTTTTAACCAAGACCTTGGGGGGCGGTGAACCGCCCCCCAACACCCCCCACCCTTTTTTTTTAAAAAAAAGAGGGGGTCTGGGGGAGATTCCCCAGGGTTTTGCTTTTATCTTCTTGCCCAGGGCATCATCTCCCCCACTCCCCATGCTGGGTCGTTGTCACCTGTTGCATCCCCAAAGGGCAATAAAACCCCTCTGCCAATGGCACGCTGGTCCACAATCCCAGGGTGTGACAGCCCCAGGCCCGCGCCTGACGCGCAGTGGCCATCAGCAATCCCTGGCCCAACCCCTGGCCACGCCACTCCGGTCGGAGACCCACCGGACCAAAAAAGGCCGTCCCGTCCGCTCCGGCCTGCACCACCGCAAACCCCACCACCCGACCCCGATCCGTCACAATCCACACCCCTCGCCCTGGCTGGCCCGGATCATGGGTGGAGGCCAGACCATAGCCGTTGAACGGCTCATAGCCCGGATCGATCCGACTCAAGGTTTCGTGCTGCCAGCCCACACTGAACAGTTCCCGCAACAACCTCTGCAATCCCTCCCGGTGCTGGCCAGTATACGCCTGCACCGTCACCCCTTCCCGGAGAGAATAGGCTTTATCGAGCGATGCCTGCGGCCAGGGTTCTGAAAGATTTTTTGCCAGATACACCTCTCCCGGTCGCAATCGGGCAGCGGTTCCCGTACAGAATGCGCCCATGGCGGTCAATCCCAATGGCACGCCCGGCCAGATGCCCGACCATTGCAAGGCCGTGGCCACTCCTCGCCTCCCCTCCCTCCCGGCTCTCTCCAGCAGAGAGTGGAGCAGCATCCGCCCCAAACCCTGCCGCTGCCAAGCCGGGGCAACGACCAAGAGATGCAACCAGAGCCACTCGCCCTCCGCAGAGGCCGGATTGAGGCGACGGTTGGCCAGCAGCACCCCTACTCCCTCCCCACCGGGTGCAACCAGAATGCAGGAACAATCAGAAGACCACAAAGAGGAGGAAAAAACCCGGTTGCGCAAATAATTGTCCGGCAACCGTCGGCCATAGGGAAGGTCGGCAGTGGAAAAGAGAAGGTCATACAGCCGCTTGACCTCCTCCTGCCAGCGGGGCGCAAGAGGTTCAAGGGAGGCATTGATCATCGTTTCGGCCATTCCTGGGGGGCGGAGAACCGCCCCCCAGACCCCCCACCCTTTTTTTTTAATAATTTTATCAGGGGTCCAGGGGCAAAGCCCCCACTGGCCGAAACGATGATCAAGACATGGAAAACAGAGGCTCCGTCCATCAGTAGAGCGGCATCCCAGGAAACAGCTCGGCAAAGCGGGCCAAAAAGATCTCCTCGGCCACCTCCGGGGACCAAGCCTGGATCATGGCCGGGTTTAGCGGTTCCGGCAGGTCATCCCAGGGGGCTGGCTCACGGGCCATCAGGGCCACTTTCTCGGTGGCCAGCAACTGCATATCCGCCTGTTTGACGGCAGCGGGCATGGGGGTCGGCAGGACAAACCGCCGGGCAATCACCTGCTGCAACTGCTCTTCGTAGACGCGAAAGATGGGCAATTCCCGCTTGATCGGCTGCGGCATGTCAGAGATATAGGCCTCTGCCGCATCGTGCAGCAAACCCCAAGCGGCATGCGCCGCATCCACCACACGGGAGACATGCACCGCATGCTCTGCCACGGAATAAAAGCGGTGACAATGGCCATTGAAGCGACACAACAGGGAAAGAGAGTGGGCAATATCCCGAATCTCCACCTCCTCCGGTCGGGCATCCATGGGCCAAAACTGGCGACCGGTAAAGGTCTGAATCCAGGCT
>PEAG01000189.1 GCA_002753505.1 Magnetococcales bacterium HCHbin5
TCCAGTCGTTTCTTCACCTGGGAAGAGTATAGGTGGGGTCGCAGGAGGGCTTTGTCACTGGCAGAGCCGGTCATGACAATCTTGATGACACCCTTTTCCGGGTCCGCATCATGCCAGTCTGGGCGCAATTTGATGATTTCATTATAGAGATGCACGCAGATTTCACGGCTCATGGCCACCACCATGGCCTTGCCGGTTTGTGCCTTGTTTCTCTCCTCGAAGTGGGCTACCAGGTCTGTTGCGATGCTTATGAGTCGTGGTTCCGCACCAGCCACCTTTTCCAACGCTGCCCAGCGGGATTTCAGTTTGTCCTGCTGGCTCTCCTCTCCATCCTCAGCCAGTTCATCCACCTCCAGGTCAATCAGTGGCATCTCTTCCTGGTTGATGGCCAGTTTGGCCAGTCGGGATTCAAAGTAGATGGCAACCGTGGCTCCATCCTCTTTGGCCTGTTGCATGTCATAGACGTGGATGTAGTCACCAAAGACGGCACGGGTATCTTTGTCCTCGGAGGAGACCGGGGTTCCGGTAAAGGCCACGAAGGTGGCATTGGGCAGGGCATCCCGCAGATGCTGGGCATACCCTACCTGGAACTTCTCCTGGCCTGGTTTGCCCTTCAGAGAGGCTGAAAAGCCGTATTGGGTGCGGTGGGCTTCATCGGCGATGACCACGATGTTGTGACGCCCGGAGAGCAGCGGGAAGCTGTCTTCGTCCTCTCCCGGCATGAACTTTTGAATGGTGGTGAAGAGGATACCGCCTGATGCCCTGTCCTTGAGTTTCAAACGCAGGTCTTGACGGGTCGAGGCTTGAACCGGTTGCTCGCGCAACAAATCCTGAGCCAGTGAGAAGACGCCGAACAGTTGCCCATCCAAATCGTTCCGGTCGGTGATGACAACGATGGTGGGATTCTCCATGGCGGATTCCTGCATCACCCGTGCCGCGAAACAGGTCATGGTGATGCTCTTGCCGCTTCCCTGGGTGTGCCAGACCACACCACCTTTTCCTTTGTCCTTCTGCTGACCTCCCGGTCGGGAAACCTCCACCACCTGTTGAATGGCAGCCCGGACTGCATGGAACTGATGATACCCGGCAATCTTTTTCACCAGGGTTCCATCATCTTCAAAGAGAACAAAATAACGAATATAATCCAATAAATAGACAGGGGACAATACACCCCTGATAAGGGTCTCCAACTCGTTGAACTGACCCAAGGGGTCCAAGGTGGCACCATCGATGGTACGCCAGCGCATGAACCGTTCCTGATTGGCCGTCAAAGAACCCATGCGGGCTTCACTGCCATCGGCGATGACCAGGATTTCGTTGTATTGAAACAAATCAGGGATTTGTTCCTTGTAGGTCTGGAGCTGGTCAAATGCCTTCCAGATGTCGGCCTCTACATCGGCTGGATTCTTCAACTCCAACACCACAAGGGGTAGTCCATTCACGAACAGGATGATGTCCGGTCTGCGGGTGTGGCGTGGACCCTTGACCGAGTACTGATTGACCGCCAACCACTCATTATTGGCGGGATGGCTCCAGTCGATGAGTTGCACGAAATCCCCCCGCGTCTCTCCATCCTTCTGATACTGCACCTTTACGCCTGCCACGAGTTGGTGATGGAAATGCCGGTTGGCAGCCAGCAACACCGGAGAAGCCGGATTCATCACCTGTTTGAGGGCATCTTCTTGGGCTGAGGCAGGGATGGTGGGATTCAGACGCGAGATGGCAGAGCGCAGACGGTCAGTCAGGAGGATTTGCCGATAGTCCTTGCGTTCCGATGCCGGACCATCCGGGGCCAAGTCAGGACCGTGCAGATGCGCATAGCCCACTTCACGAAGCCAACCGAGAACTTCCTGTTCCAACTGCTCTTCGGTCATGATGACACCTCATCAGTAGGTAGACGCAGTTGGCCGGAGATAAGGCGAGGAAGGAGGGTGTCTCGGATGGCGGTGAGGGTTTGGGATAGAGCATGGTTTGACAAAATATTATCAATCAACGGATACATCGCACTATTGCTAAATTCAAGAACTTTTCCTGTTGGTATTATTGTTGGGTAGGCCATTAGGTCAGTGCCACTTACATTAGCTTGAGCACTTCCATGAGATTTTCCTTCTGCATATGATTTATATACAGGATTATGAACCATGCAATAGACATAACAAAAACTATTTATGCCTGTTTTTGGTGAAATACGTCCGACTCGCTGATTTAAATATGCTGCTAGTGGCTCTATATCAGGAACTAATCCAGTCTCTCCTACATACCCGGTCATTCCGACCAATAAATCACCTCTTTTGAGTTGGAATCGACCTAGACCAGTTACTGTTTCAGATGATACGTATGAACATCCAGCAAAATCAATAATTCTTGGTTTAACATTTCCAATTTTTATAACAGGATGCCCCGCATCTACCCAGTCTTTAGTCTTAAATGCATAACCGTTCTGATAGACAGCCATGTCATCCAGAGTCCCAACCCTCCACCCCTTCGGAATCAATCCCAACTCCGACTCCTCAAAGCTGTCCGGGAACAGAGCGGCGGTGGCTTCATCCATGCCTTCCGGGGCTAGGCCCTGCTGCTTGGCACGCACGGGGTCGAAATCGATGAACCAGGATTTGAACAGTGCCTGGGCAATGGCTTCCAGG
>PEAG01000190.1 GCA_002753505.1 Magnetococcales bacterium HCHbin5
TGTGCCGGGCATTTCGGCAAATCCGGCCCTGTTTGTCGCCATCAACAAGGACACCGCCGAGTTGCATTTTGAGCTGGTGCCCTTCGATGCCGGGTTGGCACAACGCATGACCGACCGGGCGGTACGCATCCTCCAGGCCACTGAAGCGCATGACCTGCTGCCCCGCATTACCCGTGACCCCAGCCATTTTGAATGCCGGTTTTGCGACTGGAAAGAGCGGTGTTGGAAACTCGGACGATGATGATGGATTTCAACCACCAAGCTACTGCCCCGTCGTCTGGATCACGATCCAATGTTGACCGATTGAAGGATCGCTTGCTGGGGTGCCTGGAATCTGTCCTGGTTTATCTGTTGCCTGCAGGGAAGGTTCGCAGTGGCAGGTTTTACGTGGGCGATGTGCAGGGCAATCCGGGTGACAGCATGGTCGTGGAACTCTCTGGCCAGAAGGCGGGCATGTGGTGCGATCATGCCACGGGCCAGGGTGGCGACATCATTGGCTTGTGGGCAGAGGTGCATCATTGGGATACCAGGAGCGATTTCCCGAAAATTCTGGATGAGATCGGCTCCTGGCTGGGAGATGCCACTTCCGTTGTACGTTCAAAGGCCAATCGGAACGGTCCGCCATTGGATGAATTGGGCCCTCCTACTGGTCGGTGGGACTATCATGACCGGGATGGCAGTCTACTGTGCCGCATGTACCGGTACGATCCACCTGGCGGCAAGCAGTTCCGCCCCTGGGACGTCAAAGCCAGACGCCATCAGGCACCCAATCCGCGCCCATTATACAACCTGCCAGCGGTCATGCGCAGCGACTATGTGGTTCTTGTCGAGGGTGAAAAATGCGCCGACGCATTGAAATCCGCCGGCATTGTTGCCACCACCGCCATGCACGGTGCCAACGCGCCGGTTGATAAAACGGATTGGTCACCGTTGGATGGCAAGCGTCTGCTGATCTGGCCGGACAAGGACATGCCCGGTTGGGAGCATGCCGTCAACGTAGCCCATGCCGCTTTTCAGGCCGGTGCAGTGCATGTTGCCATCCTGATGCCGCCCGGTGACAAGCCAACCAAATGGGACGCGGCCGATGCCATTGTCGAGGGGATGAATGTCCATGAGTTTCTGGAGAAAGCCGAGCGGAAGGAGATGCAACATACCACCACAACGCTTCCCAAGTCCCGGTTCAACCTGCTGGATTGGACTTTCGACCGTTACGTTGGCCTCCCTCCGGAACGCAAGTGGTTGATCCGTGGTGTCCTGCCTCTGGCTGTGCCCGGCATGGTGGCGGCCATTGGTGGAGCTGGAAAAAGCATGTTGCTTCTGGATCTTGTAGTAAAAACAGCCTCCGTGGTTCCTGGGATGACGATGCCGTTGTTCGCCATGGGTGGCCAGCTTGAACCGGAAATAGGCACCGCAGTCATGCTGACCGCCGAGGATGATCAGGAGGAGGTGCATCGGCGGTTGTACGGTCTCTCTCCACAACTGACAAAAAATTCCCGGCTGATCGTGCTGCCCCTTCCGAATGCTGGGGGTGCGTTCCCGTTGGTGAGTGTCGGGCGGGACGGACCCACTCTGACCAAAGAATATGACGATTTGCGCGATGACCTGTCGGCCATTCGCGACTTGCGGCTGTTGGTCATCGATCCCCTGCAAAGTTTTGCCGGTGCCGACGTCAACGCAGATCCGGCGGCAGGGAACATGTTTTTTGCCGCACTGGGCCGCATTGCAGCAGAAACCAGGGCGACCGTACTGGCAACGCACCATTTTCGCAAAGCCGGGAACCGGGCGATTCTGACAGCCAGCGATGCACGCGAGTCCATTCGCGGAACCACCGCGCTCGTGGACGGTGGGAGATGGAGCTATGCCATTTGGGGGGTTGATCCAGAAGAATCGGAACAAATATGCCAGCAGCTTGGGGCACCCTACGAACGCGATGCGGTGTTTAAGAGCAACTGGCCGACAGACAAGACAGTGCGCATTTTTGTGCGCGACTCCTTCACCGGTCTCCTGACGGACAGAACGACGGATCTGCGTGTTTTGACTATGCCCGACTATGAGTTGGCAGACTTGTTGGTCGATGCCATCAAACAGGCTGCCATCAATGGTCAGCCATTTACCCACACCGGTGGACCGGGTGTTTACCGGCAGCGTAACCGCCTGCCTCCCGTCTTTCATGAGATTGGCCGGGCGCGTCTTGAGGCATTGGTGCAGCAACTCATGAATGAACGTCCGTCAAGAGTGGTAAAGGGCATGGCCACCGGTTCCCACGAACCAAAATGGCTTGATGTTCCGAATGGTCCATTTGCTAAAGGGAGCGGGGAGTTCGTGCATGGTGCAGACGACATTGGGGAGTAAAAAGAGAGGTTGGACGCTTTTGGGAAGAGGCCGGGAACGGAATCCGTTCCAGAAGTGGAATGTCAAATCATTTCAATTGGTTAATGCAAAAAATGGGGTCGGGAATTCCCGACAGCACCGGGAACGTAAATAACAAACTATATCAAAGGGTTAATGCTGTTTTTTGGCGTCGGGAACGAGTCTGTTCCCGGAGGTTTTTGGGAACGTAGAAAACATTGAAAATAAAAAGGAAATTCTTCTATTCCCAATTCCCGCCCACTCCCCTACGCGCGTGCGCGGGGATATTTT
>PEAG01000191.1 GCA_002753505.1 Magnetococcales bacterium HCHbin5
ATTGGCAACGGCACCATGAGATCGGCCAGGGTGAGCGACTCCGGTTTCGTGGTTGCGGTGGTTTTCACTTTTACATGTGCCGCGTTCGTTTGGTAGAAGGATCGGCAACCCCCGATGGCCAATTCCTTCGGATGCCAGGAGGTTTTTGTCTGGCCGGTAGTCGGAGTTTAACGTCAACCAGCATGATGTGCTGGCCAGCAAGGGAGTGATGGCGGTGTTGGGGAGAGGAGCCCGGTGCACTGGAGAGTGGCCTTACGAGTCTAACGGGCACTCCTACCACGTCAGGCCAATAATTGCTAGGCAACATGGTTTTTTATTTACTTCGCTATATTGCCCTTGATAGACTCACCATGGCGCAAGAGTGCCTCCACGTAATACAGCCTGCATGGCGGCCCCTCGCCCCCCTCCCACCCTCGTTTTCCCGATGTTTCCCTGCGAGGCGGCTTTGATGCTCTTGACAAAAAGAGGATATATCGTCAATGGGCTCCTGGTTCTGATGCTGGTGTTCGTGGCGGGTTCCGGGATTCTGGAAATCCTCAGCCTGAAGGCGACGCTGGAGGTTAGCCATGCCAGTCATGAGGCCATTGGTCGCGGATTGGGCGCGTTGAATCGATTGCATCACGCCCAGCTCCACTTCAAAAAACAGGTGCAGGAGTGGAAAAATTTTCTGCTCCGTGGGGCCTACAATCAAGAGGATTACCAGCAGTATTTGGCCCATTTTTTCCGGGAAGAGCAGCAGGTGCAGGATGCCCTGGCGGTATCCATGTCCCTGTTGCGGCAACTGGAGGTGACAGAGGAAGTGCTGTTGGCCATGGAGACTCTGCCCAGGAAACATACGGAGTTGGGACAACAGTATCGGAGTGCCATAGACCTTTTTGACACCACCAATCCCCAATCCTTCCACATGGCGGACACCATGGTGCGCGGCATTGATCGCTCCCCCTCAGATGAAATGGATCGTCTGCTGGAAACAGTCACCGCACGTGTGGAACAGATGCTGACCAACGAACAACTTATGGAAGGAGTTGAATACGACAGAAACATCAATTATATTATTGTCACCCTGTGTCTGCTGATCCTGGTCATCTGTCTTATCGTGGGATGGAACCGCAAACTGCGCAGGGAGATTACCGAACGTCATCGGGTACAGCAACAACTGCAGCTTACCCTGGCCCGACTGGAGGTTTCCAATGCCCAGTTGACTCAAGAGATGCAGCTGCGCGACCAAATGCGGACGCAACTGCAACTGGAGCACGATATATTATACAGCATTCTCAATGCCATGGATGATGGAGCATACATTGTGGACCAGGCATTCAACCTTGAGTATGTCAATCCGGTAGTGGAACACGCCTATGGCCCTCCTGCTGGACGGCACTGTTTTCAATATTTTCACGGTCGTGATCGGCCCTGCGACTGGTGCAAGAACCAGCAGGTATTCGCCGGACAGGCAGTCCATTGGGAGTGGCACTCCCCCAGGACCGACCAAACATTCGACCGTTTTGATGCCCCCTTGCGACATGCCGATGGTCATCTGAGCAAGATTGAGTTTTTCCATGATATTACAGCCCACCAGCGTACCAAAGAAGCCTTGGTGCTCCATGTCGCCGCCCTGGACGAACGAGTCAGGGAGATTGAATGCCTGCGGGAAATCACCCGCTTATCTTTGACCCAGGAGTGGTCGTTGGAACAGATTCTGGCGGCTTGTGTACGACGCATTCCCAGTGGCTGGCCCCAACCGTCATCCATTATGGCCCGCATTCGTCTGGGTGCCCATATCTTTGAAACAGAACATTTTCAGGTAACAGACACCCGACTGGCGGTGGCCATCCCGTTGCTGCAAGACGAGGCTGGGGAAGTGGAAGTCTTCCGCTTGATCAAGGCAAGCGGGCCTCTCAAGACCGACTTTTCCGGCGACGAACAGGTGTTGATCGAATCTATCGCTAAACAACTGGGGCAGGGTATCGAACGGCGCAGGTTTGAGGAGCAACTACAGAAGGCCAGAGAGCAGGCCGAGGCGGCTACCCAGGCCAAAGGAGAATTTCTGGCCGCCGTGAGCCACGAAATCCGTACCCCTATGAATGTAGTGCTGGGTATGTCGGAGGTGTTACTTGAAACAATTCTTGATCAGGAGCAGCACCGTCTTGTACAGACCATGCATCGGTCGGGCAAAGCACTACTTAGGGTGATCAACGATGTGCTAGATTATTCCCGAATTGAATCTGGACGATTTTCACTGTCATTTATGGCATTTTCTCCTAAAATTGTTGTTATTGAAACTGCGCATCTGATGCGGATGACGGCAGAAGAGAAGGGGCTTGCCCTGTCAGAGGAGGTGACACCCGACATACCAGACACCATCCTTGGCGACGATGGACGGGTTCGTCAGGTACTCATCAATTTATGGGGCAACGCCATCAAGTTCACCCAGCAAGGGCAGGTCTCTGTGCGGCTTTCACTCCATCCAGAGGAGCCAAACACAATTTTGTTTAGCGTGACCGATACCGGTATTGGTATTGCCTCAGAGCACATAGACCATATTTTCGAGCGCTTCACCCAGGCAGATTCTGGCATTACCCGACGTTATGGGGGGACCGGCCTGGGGTTGGCCATTTCTCAAAAGTTGGTGGAACTCATGG
>PEAG01000192.1 GCA_002753505.1 Magnetococcales bacterium HCHbin5
CGATCTTGCCCGTGGCCTGAATGAACCGCTGCACCGCCACATCCACGTAGACCGGGCTGATCTCCATGGCGTAGACCCGGCGATGGTTGGCCTCACCGGCCATGATCTGGCTGCCACCGCCGGAGAAGGACTCGTAACACAGCCCACCCTTTTCCACATGCTGTCGCATGGGGATACCAAACGCCTCCAGAGACTTCGGCGTTGGATGTTCCGGGCGTTCGTCGCCTGACAACCCTTTCATGTCCCAGACGGTGGTGCAGTTGTCCGAACCCTCCAGCCTGGGCGGGCGGTTGCCACGCATCCAGCCAAAAAAGCAGGGCTCCTGTTTCCACAAATAATACCCCGGCGGCCACAAAAGAATTCCACATCTCAACTGATCCAAGATACGCATAGAGGTGCACTCCACCAGTTCAACCATCGATCCAAAAACTATTTATCATAAGTCTGCGCGTCACAATTGATGATCAAAATCATTCATTTGCCATTTTCACCGCCAAATCAACACCCTGCAAAAACCTATCCTTCTGACCTCGTAGCGAGGGAAAAAGCCTGAATGCGCAGAAGCAACGGTAGCATTTTTTTTTGCAGACGGTTTCTGTTTGGACATCATGACTTACGAAACTGCACTATTTTTGGTCAAACATGAACCATTGACACCCCACTCGCCGCCTGTCAGCCTCATCAATCGCAGGGCAATTATCACAATGCAGTATTTTCCAAAGAAACAAACACGATTGCTCAGTATTTATGGTAAAATAAATGGGAATACATATAGATAGTAAGCTTGCAAGAGCCTCCATGACTGCCATGGATTCGGTAGATGAGCAGCTGCGAAACGATCATCCACCCGAGACAAAACAGACATATAATCGTCTGCGCTCCCAGGGTTACAGCGACCAGGATGCACGACAGCTCATTGCCTCTGTGGTTGCGAGTGAATCCTTCATGGTCATCACACACGGTGAAAAATTTGATCTAGCACGCTACACAGCTACATTGAGAAACCTTCCAAGGATGCCGCCAT
This sequence comes from Magnetococcales bacterium HCHbin5, assembly GCA_002753505.1. GTDB lineage: Bacteria > Pseudomonadota > Magnetococcia > Magnetococcales > Magnetaquicoccaceae > Magnetaquicoccus. The sequence continues at coordinate 1,025 of PEAG01000192.1, forward strand.
ACTACGCTTGGGCATAAAAAAACATCTGTTAATAATTCATTTCCGAAAAGTATTCTAACTTTTCATGTAACGTGCCGTGCGACCCATAGGCTGTCGTTCATAAAAAGCTCGGTGTCGTCTGGCCGATACTTTGTTGATTGCCGCCATTCTCTGATGAGGAAAGTGAAACTATGCCAAAAATATTCAATGAGGCAGTATCGGAACTTATTGTAATAGCAAGCTATGTTCGTTCATTGCCAGATCCATCAAAGAGCCTTTGGTCTATGGTGATTGATAACCTCAAGCCATCAGGATCGATCGGTCACGATTTCCGCACACCTGTTGCGCAATTGATTGAACACTACATACGCAAACAGCATGAAGAGGATAAGCAGATTGTCTGCTTGAAAACTGGAACTGGGATGGTTGACAAGACGCACGGCGAAGACGCACCCATTGTCCAGGGTATTGATCTGGAATCGCTTCTATTTGAAGCATTTATAGACCAAGCTCGCCAAGCATCAAATCAATCTCCATTACCCGCCAAATGAACTGTCATTAAAATCCCCATCCCGTGTCGTCACATGGACCGGCATGTGCTCATGCTGCGGGGTTGAGCATCATTCAATAGGCGACGAGGAAATTCAGCACTAAAACCGGCACATCAATTGCTGTGAATGGGTTGGTCTTTGGCCGAAGAGCCAATGATTTGACGTTTCCAAAAACAGCAATTGATGGGAGATCAACCACCATGCAAAAGACAGCAACAACACCCCAACCCCAGGATGTCCACGGCATTTCAGGCGTTCTCCTCGTCCAATACCTGGAGCGAGTCGAACGATTGGAGGAAGAGAAAGCTGACATCATGAACGCCATAAAGGAGGTGTTCAGCGAAGCCAAAGGTAACGGGTTTGACGTCACCATCATGCGTGAACTGCTCAAGTTGCGGAAAATGGACCCACACGAAAATGAAGAGCATGAAACCATGCTGGACGTATACAAGCAAGCTGCGGGTATCCATTGACACTATATACGGATCGAAGGAGCTGATTTGATGGATTTTTCCGAACAGATTATCATGGAGATGACGTGTCCAAAATGCGAAAGGCTGTTCATTGGATATCCAGACCAAGTTGAAATGAACCGTCAGGTTACTTGCCCCCACTGCGGGATCGTAATGCCTTTTGCCCCTGATCAATGGCTGAAACTCAAACGAGAACTCAACAATCTCGAGCAAAGCATCGCCAAAGACAACACAAAGAAAGCTGCCGGTAAATCCAAAAAGTCATTGAAGAAAAAGACGAAAAAGAAAGCGTAGCAACGCATTGCACAAAGGCCGCCGGTACAAAACCCCGGCGGCCTGCATCAGCTACTCCAAAACAACACCCCGTTCGGCAGCCACATCCTCAAACGTCTTACCTCCGGAGCCGTCCAGGTAGACGATCTTGCCCGTGGCCTGGATAAACCGCTGCACCGCCACGTCCACGTAGACCGGGCTGATTTCCACGGCGTAGACCCGGCGATGGTTGGCCTCACCGGCCATGATCTGTGAACCGGAACCGGAGAGCGGTTCGTAGCACAAACCACCCACCGGCACATGCTGACGCATGGGAATGCCGAAACAGTCCAGAGGT
>PEAG01000193.1 GCA_002753505.1 Magnetococcales bacterium HCHbin5
GTTTTATGAGTGCGGGAGCGACAATCGGTCGTTGGCAAGGGTCGGACCTGCTGTTGGAGATACGGGTGCAGCCGCGGGCTTCCCGTGTGCGGGTTGTGGGGATGCATGGGGAGGCTGTCAAGGTCTCCCTGACCGCGCCGCCGGTGGAGGGGGCGGCCAACCAGGCTCTGTGTCAGTGGTTGGCGGATGAGTTGCGGGTGGCCAAGGGTCGGGTGGCGGTCGTCTTTGGGGAACATGCACGGGAGAAGCGGTTGCGCATAGAGTCGGCAGACCCGGTGGCGGTGCGTGATTTTTGCCGGCGATGGCAACTGCCTGAGCCCGTCGGGAAACCGGTTTGACAGGCTTACAGGGTGTGTCCATCCATCCGCCAGACCGGAAGGGGGTCGTGGCGGATGGACGGGGGCGCATCAGGCGAGGGCACCCTCGACCCATTCGTACAGCTTGGATTTTGGCAGGGCACCGATCTTGGTGGCCTCGATCTGTCCCTTCTTGAAGAGCATCAGGGTGGGGATGCCGCGCACACCGTAACGACCCGGCGCATTGGGGTTTTGGTCAATGTTCAACTTGGCGACGACGACCCGGCCCTTGAAATCCACCGCCAGATCATCCAGGAAGGGTCCGATCTGTTTGCAGGGACCGCACCACTCTGCCCAGAAATCCACCAGAACCGGCAGTTCCGACTCCAGCACGTCTTTGTTGAACGTGTCATCCGAGGTTTGTACAATAGAATCATTCATCGTTAAAACAGCTCCTTGGGGTTGTGCGACCTGCTGCCTATTCCCAGGCCGGATACGATGCACAGGCTAAAAGCAGGGGATGGTTTTTGTCAAGCCTCATTCATCCCTTTGACATTGGCGCAAAGCGTTTCTATAGTCTGGGGTATCTTCATGCGCGGTTAGCTCAGTTGGATAGAGCGTTGGCCTCCGAAGCCAAAGGTCATTGGTTCGAATCCAATACCGCGTACCATATTTTTCAATCATTTAGAGTCACCTGTCGGGTGGCTTTTTTTGTGCTGATAAGCTGTTGGAAAAAGTCCATTGGCCAGTGGCCCTCCGTTTCCCCTGCTCATCCCCTCCAGGCAGTCACCCGTCGTCGCCGCATCCACCTGGGGAGAAGCCTGCCTAAGTCGGGCCGTCTGGACTGGCGTACGGTCTCCTCCCCCGGTAAAGACTCCTCACAGTTCCCTACCTGTGGCATTTTGTGCGGGGGTTTCAGCTCCTTGGTGCGTGGATGACAGGGTGCGCTGACCGGGTATTCGGTGGTCAACGGTAGACTTCGCGCCGGTGACCAATCTCCAAAACGACAACGGTGACAACCTCATCGTGCAGGTGACACACGAGACGATAATCACCCACTCTGTACCACCAGAGCCCGGCAAGCTCACCCTTGAGAGGTTGCCCAATGTATCGAGGATCCTGGCTTCCATGGATGCGCTCTCTCAAGAAACGGACGATGCGTGTTCTGTTTTGTTGGTCCAGTCGGGCAATTTGGTGTTCCGCCGTCTCCCGGATTTCAATGGTCCATGCCAAGGCGTTTTTCCAATTCGTCCAGGGAGATGGTTGTCTCGCGGCGGGAAAGTGCCTGTGCCGCAGTCAGATAATCCTGCCTGCCCTCGATGTATTGCAAGACGGCATCGCGCAGGCATTCGGTGATGGGTTTGCTCAACTCTCCCGCAATCACCCTCAATTGTTCTTCAATCTCTGCATCCATGGTAACAGACAACATGTTTCAGGCTCCTTGAGCAACTCGGTTGTGCACTGTCTGAATCGGGATCACCTCGGCCTTGGGGGTGCCCTCCAGTGAAGCGGCAATCTGGCCAGATATGCGGTTCGCCGCTTGACGTACTGGATCGCTTGCCAGATGACCATAACGCACCGTCATGGTCTCGCTCGAATGTCCGAGCAAACTTCCAACGACAACAAGACTCAGACCGGCATTGACGCCAACGGAAGCAAAAGCGTGTCGCAGACCATGCAAGGTCACGTCCTCCAACTCAGCCAGTGCGCGCACCCGTTCCCACACCTTCGGGATGCCCACAATCGCTGCACCCTCTTTGTCTCCGGGGAAAACGAAGGGGTTGCCTTGAATGCGGGGGAGACTGGCCAGCAGTTGCAAAGCTGGCGCGCCCATCACCACAACTTTGGTCCTGGTCTTGGAGTCTGGCAACAACAGGCATCCTTGCTCGAAATTCACCTGGTGCCACTGCAAGCCCAGGATTTCACCTTTGCGGCACCCGGTCAGGACCAATGCCCGGATGGCGTTCAACGCAACGACATTGCCCCCTTCGGTCTCCACTTGCGCCAACGCCTGCCCCAGTCGGGAAAGTTCCTCTTGACTCAGGAATCGGTCCCGCCGGTTCTCTCGGAATTTACGCACACCATGGACGGGATTGTCAGACCGCAAACCACGATGAACCGCAAAAGTCATGATCGCCCCCAGCAGCCCCAAAGCCCGGTTGGCCGTCACTTGCCCACCCGATACGATGGCTCGCCCCCTTGTCTTCGTCTTTTCGTCCGTCGCCGTCGCCCCCTCTGCAACATGCTTCAGGAACCGTTCACAGTCGGCCCGTGTCACGTCCTGAACCTTCTTTTTCCCCAGCAGGGGGGTTATGTGCCTCTCGATTCGTCCACGGTC
>PEAG01000194.1 GCA_002753505.1 Magnetococcales bacterium HCHbin5
AATTTCGCTGAAATCACCTCTCCCGATTTTCCTGGCGAGCGACTTATGGTGTGTCGCAATCCGTTTCTGGCCGAGGATCAGCACCGCAGTCGTCGGGAACTTGCCCGGCGCAAGGTTGAAGCAACGCCTCACGCAGCGTCAAGGACAGCCAGTGAAATGCGCTTGCCAAGCGCCGCCAGGGCATCCTCGATCTGTTCAAATTTTGAGGCATGTTTCAGGTCCAGCAGACGGTCTATCTGTGGGAGGTGGCATTTTATCATGCGGGCGAGATCGGATTTCCTGATTCCGCGCTCCAGCATGGCCTGATGGATCGCCAGTTTCGCGCAGGATAGCGGAGACGGGGAAACTGTTCTTCTCCCATTGGCTGCTGATGGAACCGGGATTGGCATCCTTGAATCGATGTAACCATCCAGTGCGGTTTCCAAGGCGTCAACCGCCTGGGTCAGTGCTTCCGGTTCGTCCTCCCCCTGGGTGATGGCTGGCGGCACATCTGGGAAGGTGACGATGAACCCACCCTCTTCAGCCACTTCAAGCTCAACTGGATAATCGAACATTTTTGCCTCACTTCAGACCGAGTTGTTTCTTGATCCCCTCGACAAGTCCCTTTTTCAGTTCAGCGGAATGCATCGGAAGGACAGAGAAGTTCCCGTTCAAGAAGACCTTGAGGTGGGATCCTTTCCCTTGCTCAAAGGTTGCGCCCTGTTGGGCCAACCACCGTTTGAATTCATTGCTGTTCATCGGAGAAGATTTTAACATTTCTGTTGCGTTTGTAAACAAAAATGTTGCGTTTGTGCAAAAATAATTGAATCTTTCCGGTAAACCACCGGCTCTGCCGGTGGTTAGTGATTGCTCGTTGCCAAACCGTCCTGCGCAAGAAATCAAGAAAAAATTCTTTGATGTACTGGAGGGTGAAATCTGGTATGCTGGAGTACATCTAGCGGGTTAGTAAATATTAATTATGGTCTCCTAAAAAAGCCACCACCGCGATCATGGGCCTACCTCGTGGTAGCCGCAGCACATTAGCCATGTCTTTCAGCAAATCTTGCCAGACGACCATCCGAGTCAGCAGACAGGTAAATGCCGTGTGGAGGTATGGCTGATTTTGGGCAAAAAAGAACCTGACCAGCAGGTTCAGGTTCATCACCAGGAAAATGGCCCGGATCCAGGAGGCAGAGGTGTCGGCCAGTTTGGCCCGGATCTTCGCCAGACCATGCCGGTTCTTGCCCTGCCCGAACTTGCCTTCGATGGGAATCCTTTCCAGATGATCCCGGCGGCGCTGTCGCCTGGCGTCACGAAGTTCCTCTCGATTGGCTTCGGTCTCCTTCCTGGGGCGACCCAACGGCTTGCCACCAAAGCGAATTCCTCGATCCTTGCAGTAGCGCCGATTGTCCCGCGTCCCGTAGATGCCATCGGCCAACACCACTGCCGGATAATGCCCGTGCCGCTTCTTGAATGCCTCCAACTGACTCGGCAAATCGGCACTCTCGTTGAACGCATCCCAGCGCAGTTCATCCACGCGGGTCAGTCCATTGTCATCCAGACTGGCGCTCAACTTGGCGCCAAACTCCACCGACACACCCGCCTTGCCTCGAACAATGGGACGCACATGAGGCTGGCTGATGCTGACAATCCGATGCGGATGGCTGCGCAACTTGTTGTCATGCATCTGTTTTTGTTGATCGTAGACCGCCCGGATCACCCAAAGCTGCCGCAGATGGCGATAAGACAGACCATTGGGCATCTTCCGGCTCAGATTCGGCCTGAAACCACCCAAAAGGGCCGGTTCGGGAGGCCAAAACCGATCCAGTAAGGCATCAATGTGACCGAGATTCCGGCGCAGGTACTGCAACTGCTGACGAATGGCACGCCTGAGCGTACTTTGCCAAGGTTTGCGCTTCTTCACTAAAGCCAGAAAATCCTGACGCGCTTTCAGCCGATAGGTGCGCGGCTTCTTTTGCAAGCCTGACAACGGAAACAGCCGATCAATCAACCGCTCGCTGATCTCCCGGGCTTCGTTGAGCAACCCAAGATCGGTCGGATAACGAATCGCCTGTTCCGCCACTGTGGCGTCGATGATCAGCTTTCCGGATGGCGGCGCTTCCTCTGATTTGACTGCTGTTTCAATCGTGTTGCTGGCCGGTTCCACACTCTCTTGAATCGTGGGAATCTCCACACAATCCGGTTCCCTGGCCGTATCATGTCCGGACGGCGGAGGGTCGCCATCAGGTCCTTTCCTTTGTTTTTCTTTCTTTTTCTCGGTCAGGATCTTTGTCAACCTCGTGTCGACGGACTGCTCAAACTGCGCATACATTGTCGCGCCCATCCGTTTGCGGATCTCGACAAACAGCGACGGCGCGAACGGTTGCTCCAGGGTGAAACCGGAAAAACCACAGAAAAATTGCAAATATGGGTTTTCCTGGATCTGCAGAACCGTCTCCTCATCGGTCCACCGCTGGCGATGCTTGATGATCACCGCACCCACCATCAACCGGGCCGGTTTGGCGGGTGTACCCTGGTCCACGCTCATGCCGCTGTAATAGGCGGTGGCAAACTCCTCCCAGGGAACCACCTCCGCCAGCTTGACCCACCGGTTGTTCGGGTCAAGATTTCTTTCGAACGGA
>PEAG01000195.1 GCA_002753505.1 Magnetococcales bacterium HCHbin5
TTCGTCAAGACGGCCCGAAAGCACACGGTATTTGTCTTCAATTATCTCCATTGCGTCCATGCAGAAATGATGCACGAAATTTAACGAATGTTCAACTTATTTTGGCTAGGATCCTAAAGGATTGGACCGTGCTGTCGGTCAGGGAGACCACCACGCCGGTCACAGGTTGATCGCGAGTCAGCATAGCAGCAAGTTCGGCAAGGTGGAGGGTATGCTCAATAGAAATCGCATTGACTACGTTGGGCTTCCCCAGAAAGCCAAGACCAGGAAGTGGTCTGGAGGTATTCCAACCAATGATTGAGAAAAATCGGGCGAAAAATCAAAATGAAAGGCTTTGATGAACATCACATGGCCGCCAAAATCGTCAAGATGATGGCCTTGCTCTGCGTCCGCAACACCCGGTTGGAGGATTTGCACGCGGGCCGTGTTCCGGTCAGCAAGACGGGGGATTTTTCGGATGTGCGGGTCATTGACGCTGACGGCAACGAGATCCCCTGGTCGGATGTCTCTCACCTTGACGATGACGGGATGAAGGCCCTAATGAAGCAGATCGTCAACCGGCTGTACACCTTTTATCTAAAAGCGGACGATCCTGATTTCCAACGCATGCTGGACAGATGGGCTTCCGTGGCCGGAAGGTGGGATGAACCTGAAATTGATGAGTTCTACAAGCAGAAACCTCTGGGTTAACTTGGGTACACGACGGTCCCGCCTGCGCACGCCAATGATGGCGTGCTGGATTCCCTGGCAGCAGGTCGAATCCAGCACGCACCTCGTTGCCCAACCGGTCAATTTCCACCCACCCTGAACACATACTCAGCCGCATCAGCCAACGACTGTCCCCCACCGTCAAACTGGTTAACCGATGGGAACTTCATATAGATCGTCTTGCCAGCCAGTGCCGGATCGTAGAAATACCGGAAGATCGCCCCATCGCACAGCCATCCACCCCAGCACCTACCCCCCCAAATAGCACGCCGAAAAAAACGTCCTGGCCTTCCCGCCAACGATGCCTCGGACGGTGCAGTTGCTCACGACATTCACGTAGGCACTCTCACCAGATGCCATATGTGTCAGGACAGAGATGGACTGTGACTGGGTGCCGTTTACCTGCACTTCGTAGGTGCGTTCGAGGGTTACGAGCTGGACGAGACTGGATGTGGAGAGCTGGATGGTGAGGTTGATGAGCCATTTGCCGGTTTTGTTCGGGAAGAATGAGTTCAACCAAAAGCAGCCTTCGTCGTCAAACACCTTGCCTTCATCGGGCCAAACCAGAACATTGTTGCCGGCGGTGATGGCCTCATCCACTGTTTTCACGATGAGCAGCTTGCCTGAGACGCCTGCATCAACCTCCTGCGCAGCACCGCCGGAACCAAAGCCGATGGCCTTCCCCGGCGTGCCTTGCGCCAGTTTTTGCAGGGTGACCGCGTTTGCTGCGATGTTGCGTTCCTGGACGGCTGCATCGGCGAGTCCGCTGTTCCCCAACTGGCCGTACTCCGGCGCGTTGCCGCCGCCAGGAGAGACCAGTGGCAGACCGGCGGCACCGCCGTTCAACACGCTGGCCAGCCAGTTAAAATAGTCTACGTTGGTGGCGAATTCCGCTCTGGCCTGTTTCGGATCACCGCCGGGAGAGTTGAAGTTTTCTTTTGTCATCAAATTGATAGCAGGCATCATGACACCTTTTGAACAATTTTTAAAGTGACGTCTACGACGGCATCGACAAGAGCCAATGTGGCGTTGTAGACTTTGAAGGTGGCGGCTGGATTGCCGGCCAGCGTGTCTGTTTTGGAGACCAACTCCCAGCTTGCACCGGCTCCGACACCCTGGATGGCATCTACGGTGGCTCCCAAAATGGCATCGGTGTCGGCATTGGTGCCGACCGAGAAGTGGCCAACGCCAATGCGGTGGAAGGTTTCGCTTTCGCTGGTTGAGAGCGTGTCCACATCGTTAAAATTGAGATCCAGCGTGATGGCCACGGTACGGATCCGAATGCCTGTCAGTTGCGCACCAGAACCGGTGATGTTGGCTTTTATTTGCAGATAGCGCGCTGCGGTAAACTCCAGATTGCGCCAGTCGCCAACGGCGTAACCGTCTGCTGTCAGGCCGGTGCGCATCTGGAAGGCGGCCGATCCGCCGCCGTTGAAGGTGGCCGAGACCATCGGTCGGGTCCAACGATCGGCACCCAGGTCTATTTGGCCACAGATGTAGCCACCCCCTTCGACGGCCAGGGGGATAATGTTTTCCCAGGAGGGGCCGAGTTCGTCCCAGGTGGCCGGCAAGTCTTCCCAGGTTCCCACCCAGTGTTCCACTTGGTCGGTCCAGGCGGTAGGGATGGCGGGGTCTGCGATATAGGCCTCGATAAAGGCTGGTTTTGATTCCCGTCCGACGCTGTTGACGGAGACGACAGCAAAGGTGTATTGGCCGGCGGAAAGGCCGTCGTTCCGCACGGGAGATGACACCAGACCATCCACAATGGGCAGCATTTTGCTGATGTCGAGTACGCTGCCAGAGGCATAATAGAGGCGGTACCCTGCAAAGTAGGATGGCATGCTGCGGCCTTGTCCCCAGGTGAATACGCGGGATCCGTTCGCACCGACGGAGACGCGGAAATTCTCTG
>PEAG01000196.1 GCA_002753505.1 Magnetococcales bacterium HCHbin5
TATCAGGGGTCCAGGGGGATTATCCCCCTGGCGGGGTCCAGGGGCAGGGCCCTTGGTGGGGGTCCGGGGCAAAGCCCCGACATAAAACGATGCATCAGACCGTTTATCCCGGCATACCGTCCGGGCGTTCGCGCAACAATACAGGCAGGAAGAGAGACAAAAAGAGGAAAAAGGCGATTATCCACAACAGCCCGGAGAGCAGCAAACTGCCGATTGGCCAGAATCCTGTACCAAACACCCGCACAATGGCCGCTATGGCCACCAGAAGATAGGCGACAGTCAAAGCCCGCTGGGCCAGCAGAGGCCGACCTGTATGTGCCAGAGAGACCCGGGACATAATCCCCAAAGTGAACAACCCCATGGCCCCCACAGTCAGGGCATGCAGCGCGGTCGAAGGGGTGATAAACCCGGTCAACTGCGCCAGGCCGCGAATGAACAATCCCAGCACCAACCAAGCGTATCCCAGATGCAAGACCCATAACAGAGGCACCTGCAGCGTTTTCAATCCGTGCCAATGGGAGAAGCGTACACCCTGAACCAGAGCCGCCGCGATCAGGAATGGAGCGGCCGTCGCCTCGCCCAAATTAAAGAGATCCCCCAGAACGACTCCCACCATGGTGACGGCCCCGGCGATTTCCAGGGCTGGAATCACCTGGAATGGAGGAAGATTTTCTGTTTGCTGCAAGGCGTTGCGGGTGAACATAGGCATGATGTGTCCCCCCACCATCACCAGAAAAAAGACAATGGTATCCACCCCCAGATAGAGACCCCGCCGTGCCGTATCAACGGTCAACCCCACAGCTTCCGCATGTACCAAGCCGTTAGCAATGGCAAACAGCCCCAACAGCAGGGGAAAGATGCGATGTACGGGATTGCCGGTAAACCAGAGGGTGGGTCCCGTGGCGACAACCAGGGCCAGCGGAAAGAGCATGTCCAGCAGGGCCACTATCCAGGGAGATAACCAGAGGGCAGTGGAGAGGGCGAGACGACCTGCCAGCCAACTAAGCAGCAACAACAGGAGAGGCATACCCTTGAGGGCCGGTTTCCGGGACCAGTTGGGAGAGGCGGTCAGCAAAAATCCCGCTGCACTGGCACCGACAAAGCCGAAGAGCATTTCATGGGCATGCCATACGGTTGGGCTCAGGTAGAGAGTCGGCTGCCAATGGCCATCCAGCAGCAGCAACCAGACCGCCATCACCCCCAGCGACCAGAGGCCAGCCAAGAGAAAAAAAGGACGAAAGCCGTAGGCAAGGAGCACGAATTGCCGCTGATTTTTTGCGTTCATGGCTAGATCCAAACAGGAGCGAAGAGGGGGGGGGCGCATGGGGCAGAGCCCTAAAGTCGAACAAGACCAAAACCCTGGGGGATGAATCCCCCAGACCCCCTCTTTTTTTTTAAAAATTCAAAAATGGGGTCTGGGGGGCGGTTCTCCGCCCAGGAATGGCCGAAACGATGATCAAGCCCGAATTATTTTTTCCCTTTCAACTCGGCATCGATCACCTTTTTAAACTTTTCTATCGGCACAGCCCCCACCAAACGGACACCGTTGACAAAAAAGGTCGGTGTTCCGGTGATTCCCAACTGTTTACCTTCGGCACTGTCCTTGGCCACCCGTTCTGCGTGGCGACCGCCATCCAGGCAGGTATCAAAGGTGGCCTGATTCAAATCCAGTTTGCCCGCCAGTTTTTTCAAATCTGCCGGAGCCAATGCTGCGCCATCTGTAAACAGGGCGTCATGGAACGGCCAGAATTTGCCCTGATCTGCCGCACACTGCGCGGCTTCCGACGCTTTGGGAGCCTGTTCGTGGAAGGGGAGAGGATAGTGGCGGAAGGCAAAGCGCACCTTGTCTCCGTAGCTCTTTTCCACCGCTTTCAAGGTCTCCTGGGCGCGACGGCAATAGGGACATTCAAAATCGGAAAATTCCACGATGGTGATCGGGGCATCGGCCTTGCCACGGAGCAAATCCTGGGGAACGCTGACCTGCATCCGGGGCGGTTGCAGCAGCACCTCCACGGCATGTTTTTCCCACAACCCCTTCAGATAGGTCTCTCTGGCCAGCTCCCGCCGTTTGTCCAGCATGTACTCCTGCACCTGGGCCTCAGCTCCCTGCCCTTCGTTGGGCAACCGACTGCGGTTGGCAGTGATAAAGTGCGCCACCTCTTCCTTGGTGGGGGGAACGGCCTTGGCGTCCGCCTGTTTTTCCAGCAACTCGGTGGGAGTCATCTTGAGTGCCTTGGCCTCTGTGGCCAGCAAATGTTCCACCACCATTTCCTGGATATGGGCCTCGCGCAGCTCATGAAACTTGCCAGCCAGTGCCTTGTCCACCGTCTCCTGGTCCAATACCCACTCCCCCGCTTTGGCCACTGGACCGGCCCAGCCAGAGAGAGGCCAACAGGCCATGGCGGCCAGAATCAATAATACGGTATACAGATGTGTATGCATGGTGTCTCTTTCCCTTGTATGGTCTATTGTTGAATGGTTTGGGGAGCGGCAGAGGGTCGACTGGTGTCAGAGTCAGGCATTGATCATCGTTTCGGCCAGTGGAGGCTTTGCCCCCAGTCCCACCAGGGGCTTAA
>PEAG01000054.1 GCA_002753505.1 Magnetococcales bacterium HCHbin5
GCAGGGGCAAAGCCCCTGCATGTAACGGGCGCGCTTTCACAAAAGCCCATTTGCGCAGCAAATGGGCGCAGCGCGCCCAAAACGCCCCGCAGGGGCACTCCTGGAGGGCGGCAGCCCGACTGAACGCTGGCCAAATTGGGCACGGCTTGGAAACATGCTGTTCCTGGCCTTGCATCAAACAAAAATCTGCACATCCGAAGCTTCTGCTCTCTTATCCAGGCATTGTCCATAACATAACCGTGCGCGTCGGGCTGCCGCCCTCCCAAGGTCGCCCCTGCGGGGCGGCTTTGTGCGCGTTGCGCAAATTTTCTGCGAAAATTTGCTTTGGGAAAACGCGCAGTTCATGCAGGGGCTCTGCCCCTGCACCCCGCCGGGGAGCGTGACGCTCCCCGGACCCCTGCAATCGTTTGAAAGAAGATCGCAATCACGTTAGCGCATATAGGCTTAAGCCCCTGCACCCCGCCGGGGAGCGTGACGCTCCCCGGACCCCTGCAATCGTTCAAGCGCAACCGGGGAGCGTGACGCTCCCCGGACCCCTGCAATTATTTAAAAGATATGCAGACGTTCTCTTTCCCAATCAAACAGCCGCAGGGCGCGCTGCATGGCCAACAATCCCAGCGTCGCGCCCACGGCCATGCCGGCAAACAGCCACTCCCCACCCAAACGGTCATAGAGTTGACCGCAAAGCATGATGCCGACACCCCCCCCCAAACCGAAAGAGAGCGCGGTATACCAGGCCTGGGCCGTAGCCCTGCTGGCGTGGGGAGCCATCTCAAAGGTTCTGCGCACCGCAGCCACATGAAACGCCCCGAAAGTGAAGGCGTGCATCAACTGGCCAACCAACAACAACGGCCAGGCGGGGGGCATCGCATAAAGGCTCCACCGCAGGATGGCCACTGTGAGGGAGAGTGTCAACAGCCGGGAGACCCCAAACCGGACCAACAGACGGCCGGAGTGGCGCAGCAAAAAAATTTCAGCCCCAACCCCCAGGGTCCAGATCAACCCGATGGCACCCTTGGAAAAGCCATGCTGGAGCAGATGGAGGGAGAGAAAACCATAGTAGGCCCCATGGGAAAATTGCATCAGCAGGGCAGCCAGATAGAACCAGCGCACACTGGGAAGCGCGAACAGCCCGGGGGCAAAGTCGGGGGTTGGATTGGCCTCCCCTTCCGGCAGAAAAAGGGAGAACAGGGCCCCGACCAGCAGCAGGCCGGTCAATACCCAAGGCACCCAGAGCAGCCCCCACTGGTCGGTGATGGGCCCCAATCCCAGCGCAAACAGAACAAACCCCCAGGAGCCCCACAGGCGGATGCGACCATAATCCAGCGGGGGATGGCGGTTGTTTTGTGCATTGTAGCGTTGGATGGTCTCCAGGGTGGTGGCCTCGACCAGGGAGTGTTGGGCATTTTGCAGCAGGCTGAATGCCAACACCCCGGTCAACAACAGCAGCAGACTGTCGCCATAGAAAAACAGCGGCGAGACCAGACAGGCGGCAATGGAGCTGCCGGCAATCACCCGATAGCGGGAACCCCTATCCGCCAGCATCCCCCAGAGGGGGGGACCGAGCAGCTTGGCAACCAGGGAGAGGGAGATGATCAGACCGATGGCGGCCGCTCCATGGCCATGGCTGGACATGTAGAGCGGCCAATAGGGAATCCAGACGCCCAGGACGGCAAAATTGCAGGCATAAAAACCGCACAGGGCGAACAGGGAGATGGCCACGGGTTAAAAGCGAAACAGCACCCACTGGGGCACCACCAGCCGGGGCTGATAGCCCACGTGACGCTCCTGGAACAGGCCATTGCCCGTCACATCGATCAGATAGTAGGGGGGACCATTGGTGGGGATCACCTCGATCTGGAACAACTGGCCGTTGATTAAAAATTCACGCACCGTATTGCCTTTGTAATCTTCGTAGCGACGGATGACGGTCTCCGGGCCGGGCACTTCCGGGTCCAGATCTTCCCGCAGTTCGGAGATCAACGGCCCTTTGCGGGGCACCTCGAACCCCTTCTCATTGGTGCTGACCTCATCGGGTACCGGTTGAGGTGCCACCTCCTGTTGTTGGGCGGGGGCATTGGTTTTTGCCTTGGCGGCTGCGTAGCCGTTGGCCGGGCCAAGCGCGAACAACAGAGCAAGGGAGAGCCCTATCAGGCAGGTAAAGTGGCCTGCGGCATCGCGGTGGTTTGGCGTGGTCCGGGTTGCCACCGGGGAAAGGCTGTCATGACATGGCATCGTTTGTCTGGGATACATGGCCATCTCCTTCTGGGTTGGGTGTCATCAGGTAAGCTCTTTCAACAGCGCAATCACGGCAGCATGTTCCCCACTGATGGCATGCATCAGAGGTGTTTTACCCTCTTTGTCCGGTTGATTGGCCTTTGCCCCACTCTCCAGCAGCAGTTGCACCAAATCGGCCCGGCCGCGCATGGCGGCCCAGTGGAGGGGTGTTTTTTCAGAGCGGTTTTTCAGATTGACGTCCGCGCCGCCCTGAATCAACGCCCGTGCGACCGATTCGTGGCCGTAGAAGACGGCACAGTGCAGGGCCGGGCCGCCTTCGACGCTGCACAGGTCGACGATGGCTCCCCGTTTGATCAACAGGGCAGCCATCTCATCATTGCCCTCCTGGGCGGCCTGGAAAATAGGGGTTTCGCCATGCCGGTCGCGGGCATTGACATCGGCTCCCCGCTCCAGCAGCATCTCGGCCACCTCCATGTGACCCCAGGAGGCGGCCCAATGGAGGGGGGTTTCCATATCCTTGTCGGGCACTCTGGGGTCTGCCCCGGCATTCAGCAATTTTTGCGTAATGGAGGCGTTGCCGCGAATTACGGCCCAATGCAGGGGTGTCCACAGGTAGGAGTCCACCAGGCGAACGTTGGCACCGGCCTGCAGCAGGCGATCGACCAACGGCTCCACTCCCTCCTGCACAGCGCGGTGCAAAGGGGTCCAGCCATCCTTGTCACGGGCATGGATACTCAACCCCTGATCCAGCATCTCCTCCAGACGGTCTATATCATCCATGTTGACGATTTGTTCCGGTGCCATAAAGCCTCCCCCGCCCGCTAAAAATCGAACGCTACACGAAAACTGACGCAACCAACGCGCACGCTTGTCCAGAACGTCATTGTCTGCCACATTTAAAGGTATACCAGTTACAGCACACGAACAACCTTTTACAGAAGCGGAGAGTCAATCATGAGCCGTTCCGAGACACTTTTCAACCGTGCAAAACAGATTATTCCCGGTGGCGTCAACAGCCCGGTGCGTGCTTTCAAGTCGGTAGGGGGTGTTCCGCCCTTTATTGCCAGTGCCCACGGGGCTTTGCTGACGGACGTGGATGGAAATACCTACATCGATTATGTGGGTTCCTGGGGCCCGATGATTGTGGGTCATGCGCATCCCCAGGTGGTGGCGGCGGTGCAGGCAGCGGCGGCCAGGGGTTCCTCGTTTGGAGCCCCCACTGAGGCGGAAATTGTGTTGGCGGAAAAAATCATGGCCTGCATGCCTGCGATTGAGATGGTTCGTCTGGTCAATTCCGGTACCGAAGCGACGATGAGTGCGTTGCGTTTGGCGCGCGGCGTGACGGGTCGGGAGGTGATCGTTAAATTTACCGGTTGTTATCATGGTCACAGCGACGGTTTGCTGGTGGAAGCGGGTTCTGGAGCGGCCACGTTTGGGGTTCCCTCTTCGCCGGGGGTACCGGCGGCCACGGCGCACACGACGTTGACGCTCCCGTACAATGATTTGCCTGCGCTGGAGGCTTTATTGGCCAGTCGGGGGTCGGAGATTGCCGCGTTGATTGTGGAGCCGGTGGCGGGCAATATGGGGTGTGTGTTGCCGTTGCCCGGTTATTTGCAGGGGTTGCGGGCGGCGTGTGATCGGCATGGTGTACTGCTCATCATGGACGAGGTGATGACGGGTTTTCGGGTCGCGCGCGGGGGGGCTCAGGCGTTGTATGGCGTACGGCCTGATATAACCACGTTGGGCAAGGTGATTGGCGGAGGGTTGCCGGTGGGGGCGTATGGAGGCAGTCGGGCCATCATGGAGCAGATCTCGCCGGCGGGTCCGGTCTATCAGGCGGGGACGTTGTCCGGCAATCCGTTGGCCACGGCGGCGGGGTTGGCCACGTTGGAGATTTTGAGTCAGCCGGGTTTTTATGAGACCCTGGAGCAGCGTACGGAGCGGTTGACGACAGGCATTTCCCAGGCGTTATCTTCGGCGGGCATTGCTCATCTGGGGACGCGGGTGGGTTCCATGTTCGGGTTGTTTTTCACGGCCCGGCAGCGGGTGGACAATTTTGCCGAGGCGGCGCAGAGTGATTTGGCGCGGTTTAATCGTTGGTTTCATGGCATGTTGGCGGCTGGTATCTATCTGGCACCGAGTCAATATGAGGCAGGCTTTCTCTCCATGGCGCATGAAGATGCGGTGATCGAGCAGACGATAGAGGCCGCACAGCGGGTGGCAAAGCTGTTGTAGCCATGCCTTTGAACGATTGCAGGGGTCTGGGGAGCGTCACGCTCCCCAGCGGAGTGCAGGGGCTTAAGCCCCAATGGTTGCGGTCTTTCTTTTAAACAATTGCAGGGGTCCGGGGACCGTCACGGTCCCCGGCGGGGTGCAGGGGCGGAGCCCCTGCATGATCGGCGCGTTTTCCCAAAGCAAATTTTCGCAGAAAATTTGCGCAACGCGCCCAAAACCGCCCCGCAGGGGCGACCTTGGGAGGGCGGCAGCCCGACTCGCACGGTTATGTTATGGAAAATATTTGGATAAAAAAGCCAGAACCTTCGGATATTCAGTTTTTTTTCTGATACAAGGCCAGGAATGTTTTTTTTCCAAACCCTCCCAAACTTGGCCAGCTTTCAGTCGGGCTGCCGCCCTCCAGGAGTGCCCCTGCGGGGCGTTTTGGGCGCGCTGCGCCCATTTGCGCAGCAAATGGGCTTCTGGGAAAGCGCGCCCGTTACATGCAGGGGCTTTGCCCCTGCACCCCACCGGGGACCGTGACGGTCCCCGGACCCCTGCAATTATTTAAAAAGACCAACAGCAGGCACCGGGCAGGCGGTGCCTGCTGTGGTCGTCTGCCCTTTTACCAGGAGAGGCGGGTCAAAGCCAACGCGGCCAGAGCCAGGAAAAAGAGACCACTTACCCGACCCAACATTTTTTTGGAAATTTTTTGCAACAAGGTCCGCCCGACGGCCACCCCCAGGGCTGAAGAGGTTCCCAACGCCAAAGTGGCACCCACCCAGACCGGTACGGGCAGCTCGGTGCTGGCCAAACCGGCCACGGCAATCTGTGTCTTGTCCCCCAACTCGGCCACAAAAATCAACAAAAAGGCACGGAGCAGGATGCCGTGCCCACTCTGTTCGGTCACCTCCTCCCCCTCCTCCTCCTCGTCCGCCGCCCGCAGGGACTGGATACCGAACAGGGCAAACAGGGCAGCCACCACGATCACCAACAGATTTTGCGGCAACCAACTGGAGAGAGCCGAACCGAACAGGACCGCCAACACATTGAGGATGATGAAGGCCAGCAAGGCCCCCCAGAAGACCGGCCAGGGCCGATGACGCGCCGCCAGGGTCATACAGACCAGTTGGGTCTTGTCCCCCAGTTCTGCCAAAAAAATCAAGACGAAGGTGGTTGCAACGGTGGTGATCCCGCCTGCAAGCTGGGACCAGAGGGAAAGGAGATCCAGATCAAACATGACAAACCTCAAGGGGAGTCGGGCAATAAACCATAGGCGCGACGCACCCAGCCGACTCCCATCGTTGGATCATCACTGCCTAAGGTCTCGTCAAGCCCAACGCTGCACGTGCCACGGCCGAAGCCAAGTATGTTGACACGCACCCCTCACACACGCCAGCAAGGCGCGGGAGAGCGACTACTCCCCTTACGGACGGGAAGAGCGTAACCCATGTGCGGTGCAGATGTCAAGGTTTTGAACCACGAAACGGCCACCGCCTGACAGACGACGCACACAAGCTTCCTGACAAAAGACACGAGCTGTTAGATAACCAGAGGACCGCACATAGTTCATTCCTTTAAAGTGTATATCATACAACACGTTATGCCACCATGACACAACCTGCCATACGCCCCATGGAGACACTGGTTCCCCCCACTGACCATGGGCATGCATGTCACACGCCAAAAGACAACGCCCCGACCGGCCAACATGCAAAAGTAGGTTTCCCGTTTTCCAGCCCCAAACACAGGAGGCAAGCGGAATCAGGATCTTGAGGCTAGCACGTCCTTTTGCAGCAGACAAGTTTTTTCTCTGCTGATGTACAAGAATATCCGCAGCAGCCAGCGTTTAAACCCGGTATTCATGCTTTAAATTCCGATGCATGGGCATGCAGGATCTCTTGCAGCCTGTTTTTGCGCCCTTCCAGGGCTTCCATCAGATAGACCGCTGAAGGGTTGATGGCTGATGCGCGTTGGTCCCACATGAGGTGCGCATAGTCTTTGGCGTGCTTCAAATCAGCCACCCCACCCCCAAACAGGCTGCCCGCTCGAAACCGCTGATAATGATACCATGCGACCGTATCCAGCAGATGGTTGGGTATTTGTTGCAATCCCTGGAGCGAATCGGTCAGACTTTTCATCGCCTGGTTGACAATATCCATTTGCTCACGGATCAAACTCTCGTTGCCGTGGCCTGCGATCAGAACCGACAACTGTTCCGTGTGGTACCACAGAAGATTATTCTCGATCATATCTCCCAACGAGACGGACTCTCTGCCAACCTCGCGATCAATTTGCTCTTTGTTGCTGCGGTAGAGCTGTCTGGCCGTATCGATGCGGGCCAGGGAGAGGGGATAATATTCGGCACCAAGGGACCAGTAGATGTGCGCCAACTTGATGTGAATACTCAACCGATTCACCAGCGAATGCGCCACCATGCTCGCATCGCCCATCGACATACTGCCATTCATGATGGTTTCGCACTGATCAAAATGTACCAATGCGCGGTCCATTTTGTCCTGAGCATGCAAAATTTCGCCGATGCGAAAATGGATGACATAGCGATCGGAAAGAAAATCTTTGACATGTCCCTCGCTGGGAGATTGCGGATCCTTTTCGTCATCAGCGGGATCCAGATGTTTCAGAAGATTCCGGTATATGCTCAAGGCATGATCGGTACTGCGGCTGTTGCCATTCTGGTGCGTGTCAGCGGCGGAGAACCACGGTGCCATGCGCAGGCCGGCAAAACATTCACATTTCCAATCGGACAATGCATTGACGTCAGGGATGGAACCACAAAACAGCAGGAAGGCCGCCTCCATGTGAAACCAGTACAACAGGGCAATATCCTCTTCCATGTTTTTGTTCATGGCCTCGAGCAGGCTTGTCACGACGCCATGCAGTTCACAAATTTTGCTCCAGGCCTCTGCAAGCCACTCTTCCCAGTTGGTCACGCTGTCGCGCCGATACGCCTCCACATATTTCACATATTCCTGGTATCGATTCCTGACGGTTGACAGCTTGACTCTATGCGCATCAAGGACAACAGAATCGTTGAAAAAATGCGGCAGAATGGCTGTCTCATATTTCATGCTGCGCAGAGGGCGATACTGTTCCTGAAAATAGCTGTGAACCAGATAGTCTTTATCGGCACTCTCCTTGAGCCATCCCACCTTGTCCTCAATCCCCCCCAACTGACCGGCCAACAGTTGAAAATTTTTACGTATATAAGGGGCGATACTGTTTCGTTTGTACGCAACCGTATGCTCCATTTGCCCCCACAAATCCTGGATCAGCGTGCGCAGTTGCACCTCAACAGCGGTCCACCTCCCTCCCGGATACTCCACATAGACAATATAGTGAAGCGATTTATAGCCTGACCCCTTGTTTAAAAACCGAACACAAGAGGAGGTCTCCCTGGACCACGGCTTGATGGTTTGCCTGCTGATGCACTGTTCTCCCTCTCGCAGCATTGTCTCTCTGGTTGCATTATCCCAGTTGTAGAGGGTCAACTCCCGCAAGACAAATTTTTTGTTGCCGTCGATGATGCGCAGCAACATTTGATGGGCCGGATAAATCTGCTGCTCGAACAGACACAGCATTCGGATGCCCACATTATCCTCCAGACGCTCCAAACCGGACTCGTCTTGAATATTCTTGCGCTTGCATTTGAGATAAAGACTGTCAAGCTCCTTGATCCGATCATTGACGGCGTAGAGGAGTTTCTCCCCATCCTTATGTGTTTCGTGGATGGCCTCAAGCAGCATATCCCGCACTGCCTTATAACGGCTCATACTGTCATCGTAAAATTTTTTTACGACGGCGTAACCAATACCCATGCCATCACCCCTCCTCCGACGGATTGAACACCCGGCACACCCCAAAAAATCCAAAGATTTCTTTTGTGTCATGGTTTGTAATATGGCAAACCATTAAAACAAAATCAATATAATTTTTTATGCAGGGCAACGATCGACAAAAGCCTGAAAAAAGACAGTTTGACTGTTTGTCTTAACTGTTATTTTGTTGCGCCGCCAAAAAATGGCGCAGCAGCCCCTGGGTGGAGGCATCGTGGTGGGAGAGGTCTGCCGGCTCTCCTGCCAACAGGCGGCGGGACTCTTCCAGGATCTGTTGGGCTACCGTCTTGCCCAACTCCACCCCCCACTGATCAAAGCTGTTGATGCCCCACAAAACGCCCTGGGCATAAATTTTCATCTCGTACAGTGCGATCAGCATACCGAGGTTGAAGGGGGTCAAGGCGCGCAACAGCAGGGTATTGCTGGGTTGATTGCCTGGGAAGACGCGGTGGGGCAACAGTTGTTGAATGGCCTCTGGGGGGAGGCCGCTGGCCTGGAGGTCGGCAGCCACTTCGGTCGGGGTACGGCCGCGCATCAGGGCCTCGCTCTGGGCAAAAAAGTTGGCCATCAACTCCAGATGCTGTTCACCAATCGGGTAGTGGCTCTGGCTGCAGCCGATAAAGTCCACCGGAACCCGATGGGTGCCTTGGTGCAACAGTTGGAAAAAGGAGTGTTGTGCGTTGCTGCCCGCTTCTCCCCAGAGGATGGGGCCGGTGGGGTAGGTGACGATGCGGCCTTGTCGGTCGACCCGTTTGCCATTGCTCTCCATGTCGCACTGCTGCAAAAAGGCTGGAAAGCGTCGCAGAGAGTGGTCATAGGGGAGGATGGCCTGGGTTTCAGCCCCCAGAAAGTGGCTGTTCCACACCCCCAGCAGGGCTAGGATGACCGGCATATTTTTTTCGAGTGGAGCGGTGCAAAAGTGGCGATCCATGGCGTGGGCCCCCTCCAGCAATTGCACAAAATGGTCAAACCCTACCCGTACTGCGGTACTCAGGCCGATGGCGGAACACCAGGAGTAGCGTCCTCCCACCCACTCCCAGATATTAAAAATTTGCTCGGGGGTGGCACCAAAGGCTTTCGCCTTTTCCGGGCAGGCGGTCACCATCACAAAGTGTCGGTTGATCCCCTCTTCGCTCATGCCACTCTGTCGCAACCAGGCGCGGGCGGTATGGGCATTGACCAGGGTTTCACGGGTGGTGAAGGTTTTGGAAGAGATGACAAACAGGGTTTGGGCGGGGTCCAGGTCGTAGACTGTATTGTGAAAGCTGGCTCCGTCCATGTTGCCCATGAAGCGCACCTCCGGTCCCGATTCGCCGTATGGTTGCAAAGCCTGCAAAATCATTTCCGGGCCGAGGTGAGAGCCGCCAATGCCGATATTGACCAGCACATTGAGGGGTTTGCCGCCGGAGCCCAACAGGTTTTTGCTTCTGAACTGTTCGGAAAAAACGCGCATTTTCTCCAATTCGGCCCGGATTTCCGGCATCACATCCCGGCCATCCACCCAGACGGGGGTGTGGCTGCGGTTGCGCAGGGCGGGATGGAGTACCGGTCGATTTTCAGTCCAGTTGCATTTTTCGCCGGCAAACAGGGCGTCGCGTGCCGGTTCCAGGCCGACGGCGCGTGCCAGGGCACACAGCAGGGGCAGGGTGGTTTCCGTCAGTCTGTTTTTGGAATAATCGAGCAGCAGATCCTGAAACGAGAGGGAAAAGCGGCTGAACCGGTTGGGATCCTGGTCAAACAGATCCCGCAGGGGAATGTCTCGAATCTGTTCGTAGTGTTTTTTTAATGCCTGGATGGCCTCTTCTTCCACGCTCAACTCTCCGCAGCGGTAGGGGGCCAGGTAACGCCCCCATCAACGGGCAAGGTTGCCGCTCAGGGCTCAGAAAATCAAGGAAGTTTGATCGAGAGCGGCGTGGAATTTTATGCGGTACGGCATATCTGGTGTGCCAGGGTAGCGGGGCGAAGATTTCTGATGGCCATACCCATGCTTTTTTTTAATCTTTAAAACGATTGCAGGGGTCCGGGGACCGTCACGGTCCCCGGTGGGGTGCAGGGGCAAAGCCCCATATGCGCAATGACCCTACCCATGCTTTTGTTAATCTTTTAAAACTATTGCAGGGGTCCGGGGACCGTCACGGTCCCCGGTGGGGTGCAGGGGCAAAGCCCCTGCATGAACGGGCGCGCTTTCATCGAAGCCCATTTGCGCAGCAAATGGGCGCAGCGCGCCCAAAACGCCCCGCAGGGGCACTCCTGGAGGGCGGCAGCCCGACCGAGAGCTGGCCAGGTTTGGGATGGATTGGAAAAGAAACCGTTCCTGGCATGGTATTAAACAAAAAACGGAAGATCCGAGAGTTCTGGTTTCTTGTCCAAATATTTTCCATAACATAACCGTGCGAGTCGGGCTGCCGCCCTCCCAAGGTCGCCCCTGCGGGGCGGTTTTGGGCGCGTTGCGCAAATTTTCTGCGAAAATTTGCTTTGGGAAAACGCGCCGTTCAGCAGGGGCTTTGCCCCTGCACCCCACCGGGGAGCGTGACGCTCCCCGGACCCCTGCAATCGTTTAAAGAAAAACCGCAATCATGTTAGTGCATATGGGGCTTTGCCCCTGCACCCCACCGGGGAGCGTGACGCTCCCCGGACCCCTGCAATCGTTTAAAGGAAGACCGCAATCATGTTAGTGCATATGGGGCTTTGCCCCTGCACCCCACCGGGGAGCGTGACGCTCCCCGGACCCCGCATTCCATGCAGGGGACTGGCCCTTGTACCCGACAATCAATGAGTCCCCTGGGTACGCAAAAAATCAGCCACCAACGCGACCGCCTCCGCTTCTCCCTCCGGCGGCAGCCAATGGAGCTCCTTCTCCTTGCGCAACCAGGTCATCTGCCGTTTGGCATAACGTCGACTCTCCCGCTTGGCCAACTCCACCGCCTCCTGACAGCTGATCTCTCCCTCCAGGCAAGGAAAAAGTTGCCGATAACCCACCGCTTTCATGGCAGGCAACCCCCGATCATATCCCGCCTCCAGCAACTGTCTGGCCTCCTCCAGCAACCCCTGCTGCATCATCACCTCAAAACGGCGATTGATACGCTCATAGAGCAACGGCATCGGCCAATGACGGGCCAATTTAAGAATGGTACACGGTGGAGGAGGCGGTTGTTCCTGTTGCCATTGGCTCAGAGGTCGGCCCGTTGCCGCAAAAACGGCCAACCCCTGCGTAATCCGCTGACCATCTCCCGGTGACAAACGGCTTGCCAACAGAGGATCCACCTGTTGCAACTGCTGGTGCAGCGCGGGCCAACCCAACCGCTCACCATGGGCCCGAAAGGTTTGGCGAATGGCCGGGTCCATGGGGGGCATTTGTGCCAAGCCTTCCGCCACTGCACGAAAATAGAGGCCGCTGCCCCCCACAAAGAGCGGCACCTTGCCCCGCTTCTGGCATTGCTGGATCACGCCCCAGGCCGCCTCCCGATAGCGGTCTGCGCTGTAAGGTTGGTCCGGTGTGGTCACATCCAGCAGGTGGTGCGTCACCTGTTGCTGTTCCCAAGGCGTGGGTTTGGCAGAACCGATGGTCAACTCCCGATAGAGTTGAACCGAATCCGCGTTGACAATCTCCATGGCAAACCGCTTGGCCAGAGAGAGTGCCAGCGAAGATTTGCCGGAAGCGGTCGGGCCCATCAAAAAAACAAGGGATGCGGGGTTCATACCCTCTCCGTTGCGGGACTTTCCGGGAAAAGTTTCCCCATATACGCCAAAACAATGATCATGCTTTTTTTTAATCTTTTCAAACTATTGCAGGGGTCTAGGGACCGTCACGGTCCCCAGTGGGGTGCAGGGGCAAAGCCCCATATGTGCTGACATAATGACCTTGTCCATGTTTTTTATAATCTTTTCATACTATTGCAGGGGTCCGGGGACCGTCACGGTCCCCGGTGGGGTGCAGGGGCAAAGCCCCTGCAGGTAACAGGCGCGCCTTCCCAAAAGCCCATTTGCGCAGCAAATGGGCGCAGCGCGCCCAAAACGCCCCGCAGGGGCACTCCTGGAGGGCGGCAGCCCGACCGAAAGCTGGCCAAATGGGGCATGGCTTAAAAAAAAACATTCCTGGCATGGTATTAAACAAAAAACTGAAGGTCCGAGAATTCTGGTTTTTTATCCAAATATTTTCCACGACATAACCGTGCGCGTCGGGCTGCCGCCCTCCAGGAGTCTGCCCCTGCGGGGCAGGTTTTGTGCGCGTTGCGCAAATTTTCTGCGAAAATTTGCTTTGGGAAAACGCGCAATTCAGCAGGGGCTTTGCCCCTGCACCCCACCGGGGACCGTGACGGTCCCCGGACCCCTGCAATCGTTTAAAGGAAGACCGCAATCCTGTTAGCGTATATGTATGGGGCTTTGCCCCTGCACCCCACCGGGGACCGTGACGGTCCCCGGACCCCTGCAATCGTTTAAAGGAAGACCGCAATCGTGTTAGCGTATATGTATGGGGCTTTGCCCCTGCACCCCACCGGGGACCGTGACGGTCCCCGGACCCCTGCAATTATTTAAAAAAAAGAAAGGGGGGGGACAGCAAAACGCCGCCCCCCCCCTCAATCCGACCCAAAAGAGGCCTGAAAAACTACCCCCGCGCCTTCAACCAGTTGGCAATGGCCGGCGGCACCTCTTTCTGAGCCCGCCCACTGACATAAATACCAATATGGCCACCCTTGAAAGCAAACTCGGAATAATCCTCACTCCCCACCAACCCCTTGAGAGCCTGGGAAGCAGCCGGTGGCACCAGATGATCCAAAGTCGCAAAAACATTGTAAACCGGCATGGTAATATTTTTTAAATTTACCTGCTGCCCGCCAATCACCACCTCCCCCTTTACCAAGCCATTACACTGGTAAAAATCCTTGATAAACTGGCGAAATGCCTCCCCCGCCTGGTCCGGCGAGTCAAAGATCCACTTTTCCATCCGAAGAAAATTTTTCAACTTGTCCGGCTGATCCAACAGATCCACCATGTCCAAATATTTCTGACCAGACAAACGATAGGGACTCATGGCCAAAAAGGTCTGGTTCAGCAGATCTCCCGGAATGTTACCCATGGTGTCCACCAGCAGGTCCACATCCAATTTGCGCGCCCAATGGCTCAACAAATTGTCCGGCGTCTGAAAATCCACCGGCGTCACCGTCGTCACCAGATTGCGCACCTTTTCAGGATGCAAGGCGGTATAACAAAGACTGAATGTCCCCCCCTGACAAATACCCAACAGATTGATTCGATAAAGATCATGGGCCTCGCAAATATGGGAAACACACCGATGAATATAGCCGTTGATATAATCATCCAACCCCAAACAGCAATCCGATGCATCGGGATACCCCCAATCGATCAGGTAGACATCCATCCCCTCATCCAACAACCCCCGGATCAGGGATCGATCCTCCTGCAGATCCGCCATGTAAGGCCGGTTCACCAAGGCATAAACCACCAAAACAGGCACCCGATGCCGCTTCTCCACCCGGGGATGATAACGATACAAGACCACCTTGTCATCCGTGAAAACAGCCTCCCGACTGCTCACACCGGCCGAAATCGGCCCGGCCTCGCCCAGCGTGGTCACCCCGGCAGCCAGCTTTTTGTTGAATTGCAGCAGCTCTTCCGCTGCTTGTTGTGGGGTCATGGTAAATGGAAACATCAATTATTCTCCTTTCCGGGCAGCGGCCACCACAGATGCCGAATCGGTTTTCTCCCGCGCAGCCGCACGGGGCCTGGAAACAGAAGCCGCCTTCTTCGCCGCCGAACCGGACGAATCCGGCCGGGCCGACTCCAACAGGGTTTTCATATCCGACAGCTCCTGCCGTAAATTACGCACATCCAACCGATCCAGATCATCCCGTATGGAACGCAACTCCGCCGTATGGTCCTGGGTACGTACCGACTTGAGATCCTCTTCCAGCTTCCGCACCCGCCGCTTCAGATCATGCACCTGCCGATGCGCACTGTTCAACTCCCGCCGCGTTGGCAAATGAAAAGTACCCAGCATCTCATCCATCGCCGTCTGCACATGGTTCTGCACCCGGACCATCGCATTGACCATCTCCGAGTTGGCCTGCTGAAACGTCTGACCGCGCACAAACTCGGCATTCACCTCTTCGCTGCAATCCACCCACAACACATAAAGATCCCGCATGCTCTCAATCGGTGCATCGGTCGCTGCACGCTCCAACAACCGCTTGTGCAACAGATCCAACGCCTTCACATTGACCTGATTGTTCAGAGCCTGAAATTTTTGCGCCGCCTTCTGGTAAACCATCAGATCCCGCATACCCGCCTGCATCCGCTCCTGCTTCTCCCGGTTCGGCCCCAAACCCGGCATCCCCATCAACTGCTTGAACCATGCCTCCATGCCATCCGCCGCCGGCCAGCCACCGGAACCACTACCAGCCATCAGGTTTTGCAACACCCCGCTGGAAAGGGCCGAATTGCTCTGCAACGCCTCCGCCCAGGCCTGCATGGGCTGGCTCCAGGCCGCCATCGACTCCGTGGCGGCCTTGCCCGTATCCAGACCAGAAAAAAAACTCTTGGCCTGCTGAATCGAACGGTCCAGAGCCTTGGTCCAGTCATTACCAGCCTGGACACCCTCGCCCATATTTTGCAACGCTTCAAAGATGCCCTTGCTCAACCGCACAAACCCATTGGCCGCCTCCATCATGTGGCCCATCATGGCCTGTTCCGGCTTGGCTTCCGGGGTATAAACCCCAAAAGAGCGCGCCCAATCATCCATGGGATTGCCGGCCAACCCCTGCATCCACGGCAGAGACCAGGGCAGGCCACCCATCGCCGAACCGGCCGGGAAACCCGCAGGAGAGCCCGACGCCGCCATGGCCTGCTGCAACCACTGCATGGGCCACTGATTCGCACCCTCCATCCCCGGCAAGCCGGGAAAGCCACGACTACCCTGCAGGTGTTCGCCCGCCATGGCGATCCACTCGTTCCAGATCTTTCGCTGCAGTTCGGTCCACCCCTGCATCCAATCTACCGAAAACGTGTCATCCGCCATGCTGCACCTCCCAGGTTCAAAACATCCCAATGATATAAACGACCTTATTTGCCGCCGGACTTGACCTGCTCCATCAGATCATTGACATCCTGCTCGATCAACCCTTTCAACTCGTCCTGGCTGCGGGTGAGCAGTTCCATGGTCTGCTTGGCATTGTCCACCATCATTTTACCCACTTCCGCCATGATATCCGCCTGGGCGTTGACCACATCCTGCACCGACTTCATGTTGCCCAGCCCCTTGATCTGCTTGGAACTGACCGTGACAAACGACTCGGCCGCATTCACCTGCTGCTTGGCCAGATCTTTCATCGTCCGCTCATTGATTTTCTGCAATCCGGCAATGGAGTTGACCATTTTCCGAGTGGCTTCCGCAACCTGTTCCGCAACTTTCTTGTCCATTTGAGTCCCCTGTATGATGTAAGTGTATCGATTCGGTATCTACGCCATTGCTGCATTGCAGCAATTGTTGCAGTGCAGCATAACCAGCTCCAATCCCCCTGTCAATCCCTTTTTGCTCACTATAACTGATTTTTCTGTTTTTTGAAAAGGCACTTTGTATCATTCCGATTTATCCGCTGGCGGGGCTCTGTCGGAGGTCAGCGGAATGGGCAACAAAGAGGCCCAAAACTCCAGATTTTGCTTCGTCAAGTCGCTCAGCAAGGCCAACGGATCGATGCTGGCATGCAGTCGGCTCTGCTGTTCGACAAAGAGGGCAACGCTGCGGGTCAGGTATTCACCCAGTACCCCCTGTAAATCCCCGCCGTAAAAGCGAATAATCTGTTGCAGCAGCTCTGTTGAAAAGAGAGGGGAGCCATCTTCCTCCTCCTCGCTGATGATTTGCAACAGAATGCTGCGGGTAATATCCTCACCGCTCTGCTTGTCCACCACATGAAAGGGAATGTTATCCAACACCAACTGCCGGATGGCATCCAGGGTCACATAGGTGGAACGCTCTGTATCGTAGAGGCGACGGTTGGGATATTTTCGGATCACTCTCATCTTGCACCACCCATGAATGTTGGTTTTCACTGTGTCCACTTGTGTCGTGTCCCCCCTCCGGGGAGGGGGAACGGGACAGAGAGAAATCACCCACTCACACAAAGGGGGCGGGCAAAAAAAAACGGAAGTCGCCCTTGCCAAGGCGACTTCCGAGCCTTGTCAGTGGATGAACTGGCCACCGTTGATGTCAATGTTTGCGCCGGTGATAAAGCCGGAATCTTCGTGGACCAGGAAGGCCACGACTCTGGCGATCTCATCCGGTCGGCCGAGCCGACCCGCAGGAATCTGGGCAACAATTTTTTTCAAAACCTCTTCCGGAATTTTTTTCACCATATCGGTGCCGATATAGCCGGGAGAGATGGTGTTGACTGTGATCCCTTTGCTGACCCCCTCCTGGGCAACCGCCATAGTGAAGCCGTGCATACCGGCCTTGGCAGCGGAATAGTTGGCCTGCCCGAATTGACCCTTGCGGCCATTGATGGAGGAGATGTTGACGATGCGGCCATACCCCCGCTCCAGCATACCCATGAACACGGGCTTGGTCATGTTGAAAACGCTGTTCAGGTTGGTGTCGATCACTTCGTTCCACTGCTGTTCTGTCATTCTTTTCAGGGTGGCATCCCGGGTGATCCCGGCGCAGTTGACCAGAATATCGACGGGGCCCACCTCTTTTTCGATCCGTCCCACGGCCGCCGCACAGGATGCGAAATCGGAGACATCGGCTTCATACACGGGGATATCCATCCCTTCGGCTTGCCGTTCCTGTTTCCAGGCGTCCAGGTTGGGGCATTCAAAGACCGGAGCGCAGGTGACCACCACCCGATAGCCCTCTTGCATCAATTTTCTGCTGATTTCCGTCCCGATGCCACCTGCGCCACCGGTTACCAAAGCAACTTTTCCACTCATGGGTCTATTCCTTAATTGGTTCAGTTAACACGCACACTTGAGTCCGGCGATGGCCTATCGTTCGACCACCATTGCCACACCCATCCCCCCTCCGATGCAGAGGGTGGCCAATCCACGCCGCACGTCGCGACGCACCATCTCGTGCAGCAGCGAGACCAGAATACGGGCACCCGATGCACCGATGGGGTGACCAATGGCGATGGCCCCACCGTTCACGTTCACCTTGGCCATATCCCACCCCATGGCATTGTTGACCGCCATGGCCTGGGCGGCAAAGGCTTCGTTGGCCTCGATCAGGTCCAGGTCGGAAACCATCCAACCCGCTTTGTCCAGCACTTTGCGCACGGCCGCAATGGGACCGGTACCCATGATTCTGGGCTCCACACCGGCACTGGCATAGGCCACCACCCGCGCCATGACAGGCAGGTTCAGCTCTTTGGCATAGGCCAGGGAGCTGACCAGTACCGCAGCAGCCCCATCGTTGATCCCAGAGGCGTTGCCCGCCGTCACGGTACCGGCTTTGTCAAAAGCGGGGGGCAGGCCGGCCATCGCCTCCACGGTGGAGCCGTGGCGGGGAAACTCATCGGTATCAAAAATGAGGGGGGGCTTTTTGCGTTGCGGAATTTCCACCGGGATGATTTCGCTCTGGAAGCGATTGCTCTTTTGGGCAGCTTCGGTCTTTTGCTGGGAAGCGGCGGCCAAGGCATCCTGGTCCTGGCGGCTGATATTGAACTCCTGCGCCACATTTTCTGCGGTCACGCCCATGTGGTAGTTGTTGAAAACGTCCCACAGGCCGTCGGTGATCATGCTGTCCGCCATTTTCCACTCCCCCATTTTCACCCCGTTGCGGGATGCAGGCAACAGATGGGGAGCCAAACTCATATTTTCCTGACCACCCGCCACCACCAGACGGGCATCGCCACAACGAATGGCCTGGGTTGCCAGGGAGACAGCCTTCAGTCCGCTGCCACACACCTTGTTGATGGTGATGGCTGGCACCGTAACCGGCAGACCGGCTTTCAGTGCTGTCTGCCGGGCAGGGTTTTGTCCCACACCAGCGGTCAACACCTGTCCCAGGATGACTTCATCCACCTGATCGGGCGACACGCCCGCCTGTTTCAACACCCCCGCCACCACCTGACTACCCAATTCACTGGCGGGGGTGCCTGACAAAGTTCCTAAAAACTTGCCCACAGCACTACGCCCGGCCGCAATGATAACAGCTTCCTCCATGTTGAATCCTCCTGATCAGTGGCAAAAAAAAATTCTCGCCCCCGTTCATAGCAGGTTTTCAGACCATTTGGAAAGGAGTTTATCTTACGATAGCGGGAGAAATTAAATAAATTTTCAATTTATCAAATTGTTATATTGTTTATTGCAGCATCAGGATCTGGGGCCACTCCACCTGCTGTCGATTGGGTGTCAGGCGTTGGGTCTCGCCGCCGGCCCGTTGTTCCATCTGTCCGCGTCCCGGGCTCAACAGGTTGCTGTTGGTGCAGCTTTCTCGTTGGGAGTAGGAGAGGGAGACCCCTTTGGCGCGCAACTGACGGTCATTGGCGAACGGTCCCCGCCAGCTCAGCACCACCACCGGCAGGGATGAGCAGGCGTCCAGGTGGGCACTGCCATAATATTCCAGTACGCTGACCCCTTTGCCGCTCAAGTGTCCATATCCCACATAGCCGCCGCTATCCTGTATTGTGAGGGTACCGATCACGCTTTCGCGTCCGGTTGTCAACTCTCGTATCAGGCTTTGCCACTGTTCGCCACCGGCGGTGCGTCCCACGGGTCTGATTTTAAGCAGATATTCCCGGCCTTGTTGCCATTCGTAGGGAACGATACACTGTGCGCCGCTCCCCTCGTGGCCGAACCGTTTGCATTGACCTTCCGGCACGGCACTGCCCGCTGATCCGGAGGCATCCCAGATGCTGAAAATGGCTTTTTTGCCTTCGTTATCCCACTGCAGGCCGGTATATCCAACCGTTTTGTTCTGAAAATAGAAGGCAAACATGGCATAGTAGCCCAGACCGGCCGGGGGTTTACTCACCTCTTGCCAGGTAAGGTGGATGTCCAGGTCATGAAAGGGCCCTGCGGTCGGAAAGGTATAGTCGCCCCGACTGGTATGAAAGGGAAGTTTGAAGGCGAACGCTGGTGTTGCGCTCCACAGGAGTATCGCAACCAACAGCAGTGTCGCCACCCATTGACGCCTCATACAATCACTCCTTCTGGCAGAAAGACAATCAGGGCAGGGCCGGCAAGGTTCCCTCCCGATGATACCGTTTCAAGACAGCAAGTATTACCTTCCACAAGTCGGGATTGTTGCGGGGGGAACGCTGATCAGACTCTTTCCAGAACAGTTTCTGAAAACCATTGCGGGCAGAAACTACATCATCCTGCTGATCCAGGCCCTCCAACACATCCCGCATGAACCGGACCCCATAAACCCGATCTTGCTGAAAAATGGCTGTCCCGTTGATATAACGCGCTCCACGCAGATCTGCGGGCAAGGGTTCCCCCTCTGAATCCAGGAGGCGTGCCAGTGGATTCCAGAAACGCACCGCGCCGTAACTTACTGAAAACAGACGCTGAATCTCAGAAGCGTTCGCCGGCAGTCTGGCCACATACCCTTTGCCTTTCTGGAACGAAGCCTCCGACCAACGTGCCATCCCCTCCAAAAACCAACCCACTTTGAACAGGGTATAACCATACTGGTACAAATGGAAAAGTTCGTGTGCCGGCGAAGGGTTGCTCGCCTCCAGGTTATCCTTGAGATCCATGCGCAAGGAACAGCTCTCTTCCCCACGATCCGCCGCCAACCGATAGTTGGCCGGTTCGTCGTAGGCTACTCCGTGCCCTCTCTCCATGGGCAGCAGGAACAGATCGATATGTTTGGCCGATGCGTAGCGGGGTTGTTGCAATGGATTGCGAAGTTGGAACACCTCCTCATACAATCGGCGCGCTGCCACCAGTTGCCGTCCCACATTTTCCACGCTGTCCGGAACCTGATTGCCATTGACATCATTGGCCGGCGTCAGCAGGTGCCGACCTCGCGCCGCGTAAAAAATGCGAAATTGGTCGACCTGATAGAGTTGGTCCAGGCTCTGCAGCTTTTTATTGTTCAGGATTTGACAGGACGGCTCCCCGGTTGCGGGAGAGTCGGCCGCCTGGCTGTAGAGTGGGCTGCCATATCCACCCAGCAAAAAAACAAACAGCAGCAGGTAACGCATCGGGGAACAGTTCCTCCTGTCAAATCTTTTTCAAACTATTGCAGGGGCCTGGGGACCGTCATGGTCCCCAGTGGGGTGCAGGGGCAAAGCCCCATATACGCTAACATGATGACCATACCCATACCTTTTCTAATCTTTTCAAACTATTGCAGGGGCCTGGGGACCGTGACGGTCCCCAGACCCCTGCAATTGTTAAAAAAAAACTCAGGCCGTGGCACTCCCGTGTTCCCGCAACAACTGAACCGTCTCCTTCAAACCGGTCGCATTGGAACTCTTAACCAACACCAGATCACCATCCACCAACTGATCCAACAACTCCGCATTCAAAGCCGCCACCTGCGGGTAAAACCTTTTTTCGATCGAAGCCGGCAACAGATCAAACAACGAAACCATCTGCGCCCCACACAACAAAACCAGACCGGGAGCCGCCGCAACAATATACGGCAACAAAGCGGCATGCAACAGCCCACTCTCCGCCCCCAACTGCAACATTTCCCCCAAAATCAATACCCGCCGACCCGTGGCTGTCAAAGGCTGCATCGCCGCAACCATCTGAATCGCCGCCTGCATGGATACCGGGTTGGCATTGTAGGACTCATCGACCAACAACACCCTCTTGGGACCAATTTGAATCTCCCGACTCTCCCCCCGCCCCGCCACCGGACGAAACAACGCAAACTGAGCCATCGCCGGCTCCAACGCCAATCCCAATGCACTCAACGTTGCCAAACAGGCCAGACTGTTCATCGCCATATGAAGACCTGCCGCCCCCATCCGGTAGTGAACCAAACGACCAAACAGCTCGGCCCGCACCTGCCCACTACCGGCCTCATAATCCAGCAACCGCACTTCACTCTCCGGGTGCTGACCATACCGGATGATGCGCAACCCACGCGCCTGCGCCGCCCCGTACACCGTCTCCCACTCGGCCATGTCCCGGTTCAGAATCGCAGAGCCATCATCCGGCATACCATTGAAAATAAAACTTTTTTTACGAGCCACTTCGGCCATGGTCCCGTGAAATTCCAGATGGGCCGGGGCAATATTGGTCACAACCGCCACATGAGGTTGTACCATGGCAGCGTTTTGCGCCATGCTGCCGATGGCCATCTCGATGACACTGTGCGGAACCCCCCAGGGAATGGAGGCCAAATTCCAGGCGATACCAGCCGGCAAATTGGCATTGTGGGCCGTTTGACCCACCCCACCCCAGGACCGCAGCAGTTGCTCCAACAGTGCGACCAGGGTTGTTTTACCGGCACTTCCCGTCACGCCGATCACCTTGCCCCGCATCTGCTGGCGGGCAAAACGCCCCATCTTCAGGATGGCGTTACCCACATGGGCCACCCGCAACACGGGTATTGTCGGCAGCATGGGCAGCTCATCCTGGCTGGTGATCACAGCCTGGGGCATGAAAGGCAGTTGCTCAATGGTGGGCAGCGTCAAATAGTGGGTACTGTTTTCCGGTCGCAAAACAACCATCTGCCCGGGCTGCATGGAAGGAGCCCAGATGCACAACCCGCTGGCCATCCACCGCCTGGAGAGAGGAGGCCGCAACCAACGGCCACCGGTCGCTTTCAACAACCGGGCAGCAGTCCAATTGGGCCCTTCCCGAAACAGAAAAGGGTCCGGCCGCGGGGCAGGATCCGGCACCACCGGAGGGGTTGGGGGAGGCGTTGGTTCCGGTACCGCCGTCACCGGTTGTGGAGGCTGGGTCGTCGCACTCTCCGGGATCGGAACGGAGTGCAACGCAGCGGATCGGCCTCCCTTTTGTAAATATTTCCAATAGGCCACGTAGCCGGACAGATAATGCTCCACATCGTCGATCCGAACCCGGAAGGCGTGATGACGAATAAAAAAGCTGCCCACAATCCGCGCCGGATTTTTAAAATACATGGCAAATTCCGGCCAGAAAAAGCCGTCCAGCAGATGCCGGGCACGATACTCCAGGGCGCGGTAAAATTTATCCAGATCCAGCTCCTGCAACAGATGCCGCATCGCCGGCAACGCGGCCAGACGTGACAGCATCTGTTCGGTGGCCATGGCCAACTCCAACAGGGTGGGATAAACGGTCTCCCGCTCCAAAATAAAATCCAGATGGTCTGCAATATTTTGCAGACCAAAGCGAAAATATTTTTCCTCCGGTCGATGGCGCGTCAACTCATTCACGCAGTAGCTCAACCAATGGTCATGCGATTGCCAATGGTTGGCGGCCAGAAAATAATCAAATGCCCGCTCGACAATGGCCAGCCAACGGCCATCCCCGGTCAGCCCATAAAGGCGCATCAGGCCAAAAGCCGCCTCCCCGTCATAATAGATGATCCGAAACGCCTCTTTGACCGTTAAATCGGTCCCCTGCAACACATGGTTGAATTGACCGGTGGCTGGATTTTGCAAGTGGGCAATACCCAACGCCAAGGATTCCATCAGGGGTCGATAAACGGAATCCCCTGTCAACTCATCATATTTGACCAACGCCAACAGGGCGACCGCGTTGGCACCCAGTTTGATCTCATCATCGGCCTCCACCACAAAAGCGGCCGACACACCACCGGGCAAGGTATAATGGCGAATCAACGTCTGGGTCAGGTAAGTCAGACCGGCCTCGATAGCCCCCTTGAGCCCGGGATTTTGGGTCAGCTCCCAGCACTCCAGCATGGCGTAGAGCGAACTGGCGTGACGCAGCGCATTATAGTTGGTGATGAGTCGATCAAAGCAGGGAAAATAGCCATAAACAAACTGGCCATTCTTTTGGACTTGACGCGCAAGAAACTCGGAACCGCTTTCGATCAACCGCAACACCTGTTCTGCGGATAATGGCTCGATCAATCGGCGGCCAGCAGCCAGACCCGAATCAATCAGGGAGCAGGGCTCCCTGCCCTTTTCACAAAAAAGACCCGTTGTGGTAAAGGGATAAACCGGTGCCTGGGGTGCAAAATCCAATGGGAGCGGCTTGCCGTACCGGGCGGCGGCATAGGTGGCAAAATGTTTGGGGTGGCGTTGGGCATGGTCTATGGCATTGTCGGCATAGAGCATGGCGTTGGCGTTGAGTTCCTGTTCCAGAAAAGCCACCTTCAATTGGGGATCAAAGGCCAGCCCCTGGCGAAAATAGGTGCGTCTGGTATCGCGCAACTGTTGATCAAGTTGTTCCCAGGTGGTGGCTTCCACGCGGGTGACCCACTCGACCCGCAACCATTTGAAAGGCCGTTTACGTTTTTTGGCCATCTGCATGCACCGGGCCGCCCCCGCCTGCCAGGCGCGGTTGAAATCGCTGGCGGAAACGTGCAGCACCTGGGCCCGTTCCACACCGTCACACAGTGAAAAAAAGAGGGTACAGGCCGGAGGCAGCTCCATCGAAGGGGGCACGACAGCCACACCACAGGCTGTTTCAGCCAAGGGTTTCAGGTGCGCAAGCAGAGTAGCAAGGGACACAGGCAGCCTCCTCAATCGCAAAAAAAACAGCATGCCCCGGTCATGCATGGCAGCGGCGAATTCCTGAACGTTGGCGACCAATCAAAAGAGACCGCCGCCCCGGTGGTCATGTTATACCCCCTGGTTCAGAAATGCAAAAGCAAACGGCCCGGTCAGCAAGACCGGGCCGTCTGTTGTTACACCACTACTTTACCACTCGATGCGGTCAATGTTCTGGAAGTGGATCTCCTGACCATCCTCCAACTTGATCGTGCCCGAGGCATCATGCAGATCAATTTGGCCATGGTCGCCATGATTGATGACGGTGGTGTCATGGCCCTTGTCGCCATCGACGACCAACGTCCAACCATCTCCCGGTCCACCGGCCCCGCCGTGGGCATGGTCAATGTGGATTGTGTCGGTCCATCCACCACCCTTGCCACCATCGACCTCGGTCTTGTCTGCGCCGGTACCGGCACTGTTGCCAAAGATGAAGAGATCGTTGCCGGCTCCACCCTGCATGGTATCGTTGCCAATAGAGCCGTAGAAGGTATCGTCTCCGGCTCCACCATCCATGGTGTCGTTACCGGCTCCACCATCCATGGTGTCGTTACCGTCACCACCACCCAGAGTGTCGTTGCCGGCCCCACCACTCAGGGTGTCATTACCTGCACCACCCGTAAGTTGATCGTTGCCGTCACCGCCATCCAGTTTGTCATTGCCGTCACCGCCATCCAGCTTGTCGTTGCCGGCTCCACCGCTCAGGGAGTCATTGCCTGCGCCTCCTGTGAGCGCGTCATTGCCGTCGCCACCGGACAGGGTGTCGTCGCCGGCCCCACCGTCCAACTTGTCGTTACCGGCTCCACCATCCAGGATGTCATTGCCATCGCCACCGGACAGCGTATCGTTGCCATCGCCACCCAGCAGGGTGTCGTTGCCGGTGCCGCCGTCCAGGCTGTCATTGCCGGCTCCACCATCCAGGGTATCGTTACCGGCTCCACCGCCCAGGGTGTCATTACCGGCACCGCCATCCAGCCGATCATCCCCGGCCCCGCCAAGCAACGTATCGTTGCCTGAGGTGCCACGCAAATTCAATCCGGTTATGGGAGCTTCCGTCACCGGCGGCTGTGTCACCGGTGCTTCCGTCACTGGCGACTGGGTTACAGACGGCTGTGTCTGACCGCCCTGATCAGCCTGTCTACCGTGGCCAGACGACGGCGGCTGCGTCCGACCAGACTCTCCTCCATGACCAGACGACGGCGACTGCGTGTGACCTCCATGTCCACCGTGACCAGACGACGGCGGCTGCGTGTGACCAGACTCTCCTCCATGACCGGACGACGGCGACTGCGTCCGACCAGACTCTCCTCCATGACCAGACGACGGCGGTTGCGTCCGACCAGACTCTCCTCCATGACCAGACGACGGCGGCTGCGTCCGACCAGACTCTCCTCCATGACCAGACGACGGCGGCTGCGTCCGACCAGAATGGCCTCCATGACCAGACGACGGCGGCTGCGTCTCACCAGAACCACCACCATGGCCAGACGACGGCGGCTGCGTCTCACCAGATCCACCACCATGACCAGACGACGGCGGTTGCGTCTCACCAGATTCACCACCATGACCAGACGACGGCGGCTGCGTCTCACCAGATCCACCACCATGACCAGACGACGGCGGCTGCGTCTCACCAGATCCACCACCATGGCCAGACGACGGCGGCTGCGTCTCACCAGATCCACCACCATGGCCGGACGACGGCGGCTGCGTCTCGCCAGATCCACCACCATGACCGGACGACGGCGGCTGCGTATGACCTCCATGTCCACCGTGACCAGACGACGGCGGCTGCGTCTCACCAGAATGTCCTCCATGACCAGACGACGGCGGCTGCGTCCCACCAGAATGGCCTCCATGACCAGACGACGGCGACTGCGTGTGACCTCCATGTCCACCGTGACCAGACGACGGCGGCTGCGTCCCACCAGAATGGCCTCCATGACCAGACGACGGCGGCTGCGTCCCACCAGAATGGCCTCCATGACCAGACGACGGCGGCTGCGTCTCACCAGATCCACCACCATGACCAGACGACGGCGGCTGCGTCTCACCAGATCCACCACCATGGCCGGACGACGGCGGTTCTACATCCGAATCGCTATCGGCATCAGCGTCCGCATCGGCATCAGCATCGGCGTCCGCATCAGCGTCCGCATCAGCGTCAGCATCAGCGTCAGCGTCCGCATCAGCGTCCGCATCAGCATCAGCGTCCGCATCAGCATCAGCATCAGCATCAGCGTCCGCATCAGCATCGGCATCAGCATCAGCATCAGCGTCCGAATCAGCATCGGTATCAGCATCAGCGTCCGCATCAGCGTCCGCATCAGCATCGGCGTCCGCATCAGCGTCAGCGTCCGCATCAGCATCAGCATCAGCGTCCGCATCAGCATCGGCATCAGCATCAGCATCCGCATCGGATTCACCACCATGGCCAGACGACGGCGGCTGCGTCTCGCCAGATTCACCACCATGACCCGACGACGGCGGCTGCGTCTCGCCAGATTCACCACCATGACCCGACGACGGCGGTTCTACATCCGAATCGCTATCGGCATCGGCGTCCGCATCAGCATCAGCGTCCGCATCAGCGTCCGCATCAGCGTCCGCATCAGCGTCCGCATCAGCGTCCGCATCAGCATCAGCATCGGCATCAGCGTCCGCATCGGCGTCCGCATCAGCGTCAGCGTCCGCATCAGCATCAGCATCAGCATCAGCGTCCGAATCAGCATCGGCATCAGCATCAGCATCCGCATCGGATTCACCACCATGGCCAGACGACGGCGGCTGCGTCTCGCCAGATTCACCACCATGACCCGACGACG
>PEAG01000197.1 GCA_002753505.1 Magnetococcales bacterium HCHbin5
ACCCTGATCGTCCCCTCGCGTTCAGTCCAACCAGGTTTTTGCGTCGGCAAGCGACGCAAAAAGCCTTAATTCGTTGGACTGAACGGCTTCGCCGTAGCTGTGGTGTGACTCTGGCTTTCCCGTCCCCTCCCGTCGTCATTGCTGGCCGGAAGGTGCCTACAGTATCCCCGTAACCCTCCAGCTTGCGCTATACTCCTTCAATTGGTCGACATGTCGTCGGCCTGTCACATTGAAAGGAGCATCATCATGAGCACCACAGATACACCTGAGCCAACCAACGTAAACCAAATCAGCCCGTCTGGTACAAAAAGGGCCTTCTTTTCCAGAGCTGGGAAGGCATGCGAAATCAGAACGGCCAGAACCTCGCCAGCCACAAAATCATCTGGTCACTCCACCGTCACAACAACCAATCCGATGTGTTCGTGCCAAAACGACCAGACTCAATGGTGCGGAAACAACCACACCGATTCTTACAACGCCTTGCGCCAGCGCATGGCCGAAGAGTTGTCGATGGCAGGCTTGGCCCCAAGGTCTCAACAGACATACTTGGCCGCAGTCGACAGATTGGCCATTCGCTCCCGGAAACCAGTCGAAGATCTCTCAGAAAATGAGGTCACTCGATACCTGCTGAACCTGCGAGACAACGGTGCGGCTCAAGGCACTTTCAAAACCAACTGGTTTGGACTGAATTTCCTGTATGAACACGTTCTTGGCCGAGGATGGGCTCTTTTTACAAAAAAAAGATTCGCCAGCCAAAGCGGCGTCGCCTTCCCAGAGTCTTCTCTCATGAGCAGGTGCAAAGGCTCCTGGACGCCATACAAAGCCCCATTCATCAGGCCCTCTTTTCCCTTATGTATTCGTGTGGGTTACGAATCAGCGAGGCAATCAATCTCACTGTACCGGCGATAGACGGCAAAAACGGAACGCTACGCATCATAGGCAAAGGCAACAAGGAACGTCTTGTCCCGCTCCCGGAACCCGTGCTGCTCCGGTTACGCCTTGTCTGGAAAACCCACCGCAACCCCTCAATGATCTTCCCAAGCCAAACAGGCAAGAGGCCAGTATCCACCAGCGTTTTGTACCGCACTTTCCGAAATGCCCTGTCGGTTGCCAGACTTCCAGTAGAAAGCCCGCACGTCCTGCGCCACAGCTATGCCACACGTTTGATGGAAAACGGGATAGACACCAGAGTCATTCAGATTCTTCTTGGTCATTCCGACATCGGCTCCACCACGATCTACACTCACCTGACAGAGCCGACAAGAAAGTCTCTTCATGCCCTGCTCAACACCGTCATGGCTGACCTGGGTAATGGGGGCAGATCATGATAGAAGTTGCCGACATCTTTCGCAAATTCGGCGATGCCTATCTCGCCGCCTTTGGCGATTCCATGCTGCCATCCCACAAGCAGGCGATCAACGCCATCATCAACTGTCGTACAGAAGCCATGGGCGGTCATCTGTACGAATGCGATTCATGCCACCAGCAGATTTACTCGTACCACTCGTGCAAAAATCGAAGCTGCCCAAAGTGCCACACCGACCAGACCAACCGTTGGTTGGAACTGCGGAAAGAAGAGATGCTGCCCATCCCTTATTTCCATGTGATCATCACGATGCCTGAAATCTTGCGTGCTCTGTGCCAGTCCAATCAGATTGACCTATACGGCACCTTCATGAAGGCCTGCGGCGATGCCATCCTGGAGTTGGCCAGAGATCCCAAATACGTTGGAGGACTGGTCGGTGTCCTCATGGTTCTGCACACCTGCAACCAGCAGATGCTGCATCATCCTCATACCCACTGTTTGGTCACCGGCGGCGGTATTGCGGATAACGGCTCTTGGAATCCAGCAAAGAAAGGATTCCTCTTTCCTTTGAAAGCCCTTTCCAAACTGGTCAGGGGCAAATTCCTGGTCAGATTAAAACAGTTGCGGCCAGACATCAACATTCCAAAATCCGTTTGGCAACAGAATTGGGTGTCTCACTGCACTGTATGGGGCAAGGGTGAACAGGCAGTCCTGGATTACCTTGCCCGCTACGTTTTTCGCATCGCCATCACCAACCGTCGCATTGTGGCCATAGATGATCAGACGGTCACCTTTCGGTATAAGGATCGCAAAAAACGCCGATGGCGTACCTGTCGAGTTACCGGGATGGAGTTCATGCGCCGATTCCTCATGCATGTGCTGCCAAAGGGAATCCACAAGGTGCGCTACTTTGGTATCTGGAACCCAAAAAACCGGCAGGCACTCA
The DNA here is from genome assembly GCA_002753505.1 of Magnetococcales bacterium HCHbin5. GTDB lineage: Bacteria > Pseudomonadota > Magnetococcia > Magnetococcales > Magnetaquicoccaceae > Magnetaquicoccus. Next base: position 2,253 of record PEAG01000197.1, read on the forward strand.
AGCAGGTCCGTCTCCTGTTTGTCCTGTCGACTCCACCAGTGGCCGATTTGACAGTTGACTCAGCCATCGAGCAGACCAAAACCGCGAAAGTGGCTCCAGGATCACCTTGCCTTCAATGTACGACTGGCACACTCATCCTCATCAAAAGCATGCCTCGTCCAATGATCAGGCCACCATAACTTATGACAATGCCATCTGTTTTTTTGTAAAAGACACCTGACGGCTTCCTTGCCAGGTGACGGCGGAGTATTGCCTTCACTCTGGCGGGAAGACCATCGCT
>PEAG01000198.1 GCA_002753505.1 Magnetococcales bacterium HCHbin5
AGGTGCTGTTCAGAATATCGGTCAGTTCGTGGGCCGCCTCAAAGCGGAAGGCATCGCTGACAATCACAAAAACCCGTCGTTCCCGATCGGTGTCCAGCAACGGTTGGACCTGCTGTTTGAAAAAGTGCTGCTGGTTTGGAATATCATCCAACTGCCATCGATTCTGGATCAATTTTTCTGCCAGAGATCCCCAGTGCATGGCCAGGGAATGCATGAACCAGTTGCCATAACACTCTTCCACTATCGATTGCAGGGGCTTGAGAATATCCAGGTTCGCCCCGGTCGCCGCAGCAACGGCTTCGTGGAACAGGCGGTAGAGTTGGTCTACGCGGTAGAGCGTGTGGGTGTATGCTTGGTAAAAATGCTGTGGGTTGGAATGGTTCAGACCTTCATAACCCAGCCGGTTGCGCCAGTCGAACAGTTCGGCAGCGAACAGGAGGGCGTTGTATACCCGGTGCAGGGCATATCGGGGCGCGTATTGTGTCGTTTGCAACCGATCCGTGGCCCAATAACCGTCCAGGCGTCTGCGGATGGTGCTGCGAATTTCCTCCAGATGGATGGCCCTGGCGGTCTCCAGCAGCCGATCTCGCAGGTGATGGGCGAGAAACAGCTCCACGCCAAGAAAGGTTTTGACCTCCAAGAGATCTTCAATGGCCAGGTTCTTCAGGCACTCATCCAGGCGGATGATCTCTGCCACGCTCATGGAGAGCGACTCAAAACGCAGGGAGCGGCTGGCAGAGTCCCGCCATTGGCTCAGGCAGACCACCGCATTGGCCATGCCTTTTTCTGGCAGGAGCAGCGGGCGCAGGGATTCGGGAATTTTGCCCCGCAGGTTGCTAGCAAAATCGGCCACCAGCAACCGAATCAGCAGGTTTTTTAAAGAGGGGCACTCCTCCCGATATCCCAATCGCGCCTCCACCATGCGCCAGAAGGTCTGCTCGACACCATATTTGCACCATTCGCTCCAGGATGTGGGAATGTTGTCCGGGTTCTTTGCATCCAGTTCTTGCAACAAGGCAATGAGTATATTAAAAAAATCCGGCTGGTCTGCGTGGATGAGTACCGCCATGATGGCCAGGTCAACGGCATCGGCATGATCATCGGGTTGGATAAACCGTTTGAGACTGTGCAAACGTTCCTTGTTGGCCAGGAAGGCGGCCCGTTGGGCCAGGTGGTTCCGCAGGCCGAGTTGGCGCAGGCCCAGTTCCCGCAAGTGCATGGAGGCCCGGTCAGCGAGGAAGGCCGCCGCGTAGATCCGCACATCCAAAAACCAGTCCGTCTCCGGGTCTGGCCGGGGACCGGGTTGGTAGAGGAGATAGCGGTCAGTGGGTTTTTCTAATTCCATGCGCATTTTGATAGCCAAGGCCGGTTCCTGGTCCAGGCGGATGAGGGCGACATTGTCGAGGGTGATTTCTGCCAGGGATTCCGCAAACTCCCGATCTGGATCCTGCCAGAAGACGATGCGGTTGCCCTCGTCAAACAGGGCAGCCAGAGACTGTTGGATTTTGTCTGATGTCGACATTTAGGCCACTCCTGCCGGACGGACGTAATCTTTGAGAGGGGTTTGGTTGATCTGACAGGTAAACATCAGGTATCTCCTTGCTCGCCGGTGCTTGTCTTGGCTCCTGCCGCAGTTCCAATCCGGCTGACGGGACAGTACGGCAAAGCCCGGTTCCATTGTGCAAGATTGAGTGCCTGCACTGAGAAATGTTTTGACCAGCCACGTTTTGAGCCTGGGAGCCATTCTGTCTTATAGAGTGAGTCGGCCAGCCCGTTCAGTTGCAGAGGCTCCAACGAAGAGAGACAGATAAGAACCAGATAGCGCATGGGTTTGGCGGGAATGCCTCGATCCATACCTAGATAGAGCAGGCTGTCCCTGAATTTTGGAAACAGATATTCCTCGATCAACCTGCCAGATTGAAGAATATCAGCAAAACATTGTTTTTGATTGGATTGATATTCTATAGGGATTGCAGAGTGTTCAGGATCTTTAACCTCAATCAACCAAAATTGATCCGGCCATTCCACCACAAAATCGACAGCCTTCAGCAAGTGGCTCAGGCCGTGCGCAGCACTATCCAATTTGATGACTGTCTCTGCACAGGAAAAATCAAAACAGAGATCCCCCTCCTGCCAGTTGTCTGGAGATGCGGTCATCGGGGGTTGCCTGCGAAAGACTTCCTGATTTCCATATCGTAGAGTCGCTGATTTTCCTCGGCAATTTTGTTGGGAGAAATCTGGATATATTCAGAACAGGCATTGACCTGGACGCCGTTTTTGCCTGAATCATCCAAAGCAAAATAGGTGACAGGCGTTTGTTCTTTCTGATAATCCATTTCCTTCAGAAAGGCATAGTCATGGGTTGCCAGAAAAATTTGTACGCCCTGCTCGGCCAGCATGAGCAAAATTTTTGCAACATGCTGCATCAGGGATGGGTTCAGGTTGGCTTCTGGCTCATCCCAATAGAGTGTAGTCTCCTTGCACAGGGAACCATTGCGGATAAGCTGCCAGAGCAGGGCC
>PEAG01000199.1 GCA_002753505.1 Magnetococcales bacterium HCHbin5
CCAGATACAAGTCTACCATCGATTATTTGCCGTGATGTGCATTTGTTCAGGGACCGGGAAGCCGATTCAAAAAAAAAGTCAGACAAGGATCCAACTCCCGAACAAGAGCATCTGTACTGCGCGGCATGTCATCATAAAATAACCCAGGCGAACCACAAAATATCAGTCCAGGGTAAGGATGAGTACACCTTTTTCAATCCTGGAGGGATATTGTTCCATATCGGTTGTTTTCAAGAGACGGCAGGCTGCATAGTCCAGGGTGTGCCGACCACTGAATTTTCCTGGTTTCCTGGTTTTGCTTGGCAAATCGCCAACTGCTCTGCCTGCCGCGAACATCTGGGGTGGTTGTTTTTGCGCGGCGTGGGAGAATATTTTTTCGGCCTTATTCTGGTTCGATTGCGGAGTGGCTCTGAACCGTCCATGAACTGATTGGGAACTCGATCCACGCACCTGTTATCCTGAAAAACTTTGGCGAAACATTTCTGAAAAACTAAACCAGCAACCCCACGAAGCCTCTGGGGCCAGGAATTGCAGCATGTTGACATCGCGCCCATATTTTGCCGTCATCCAGAGGCAATCCAATGGTTTCCACTTTTACAGCGCATGGTTCTGTCTGATAAAGTGCGGGCGTGTAGGTGGAGTATGTGCCAAGGAGAGAGAAGTGTCTGCCAAAGACGCGCAAAAACGGCGAGCACAGGAACGCGCAGCCAAGAAAAGAGCCAAAAGCAAGCCTGGGTTACGCCGTCCTGTAGTAGAGATGACGCAGGAAGGGTTCCATCTGTTGGCTGCCCCCATCGTGTCGGAACTGGCCAGAAAGAACGATCTTCTGGAGAATGTTGTGGTAGCAGTGATGGAAGAGATGGTGGAAGAAGGCTGTCTGGGACTGGATGCGAACGGTCAATTGGCGGTACGGAAACCAGTTTGAGTCAAATGGAACGGTTTACCCTGAGAAGAGGATTTTTATGAAATATTTAGGGATGTTATCTGTCATGCTGCTGATGTTCTCTTGTCTCTTTCCCAACCAAAGGATCGATACTGCTGCCACATCTGTCGACCAGCCTGCTACCAGCTCACCAGAGAATCCGGTCGATGCCATCAGAAAGGCTGCAGAAAAGGGAGATGCAATAGCTCAAAAAGCTCTTGCTACACGATACATCGAGGGTGATGGTATTCCACAAAACTATACCGAGGCAGCCGCCTGGATGCGAAAATCAGCGGAGCAAGGCAATGCCGATGCGCAAAACAATCTGGGTATCCTTTACGCGCAAGGCAAAGGAGTTCCCCAAGATCATGTTTTTGCGTACATGTGGATGAGTTTGGCGGCAGCGCAAGCAAATCAGGAGGCTGCAAAAAACCGCGATAATATCAGCCGAATTATGCCTCTAGACCGGGTCGCAGAGGCCAAGGAGCTTGTCAAAAGCTGGAAACCAGTGGCACGGCCATAGTCATCAACGAATTGCTCAGAGAGGAGGCATGATAGCTAATGGCGAATCACATAATAAAAGAATGCCAACAATGTGGGCAGCAGCTTAGGTTTCCAAAAAATATCGGCGGAATGCTTGTGGCTTGCCCTACATGCGGGAACAAGTTCAGTACTGACTTTAAGTTTGGTGGTGTTAGAGAACCAAAAGGGATGTTGGTGACTATATTTGAAATGCCTAATAAAATTCTGAACCGGATTGGGCGGTATTTTGGTTCGTAACCGGCTAGCAGCTTGTCGGATTATTGAATCGACGGACCTTGCGATACCTCGGTCGATAATGGTATAATTCTGTGTATATTCAACACAGTAACTGCATTTTGGTGCCGAAATGAAGGTGAATTTCATACCCGTTGATCGCAACACGCCCATGATGTTCCCGCCATCCGTTCAGGAGTTGCTGCCGGAAGGTCACTTGGCGCGGTTTGTGGTGGAAATTTTGGAGCAGATGAATCTATGTCTATTTGTAAATGCATATTCCGGGCGGGGGAAAACACCCTATCATCCAGAAGTTCTGCGGGGAATTTTGATTTATGGTTACGCTACAGGCGTTTATACCAGTCGGGCCATTGAGCGGGCTTGTCTTGATTCTATGGCTTTTCGATTTGTTGCCGCTGATACTCACCCAGATCATGACACCATTGCCACCTTTTGAACTTGTTTTTGGCGTCGTGGTCGTGTTGTGCTGAACGACAATTTTTTCAATCCGACAGGCTGCTAGCGCAACTCCTGGACGGGGAATCAATGCCCGCCAGGCAAAACCCGTACCAGCGTCATGAGAATGCCCGCCATCATGGCCAGTTGTGCCAGGGCAAGGCCGACCATCCACTTGATGGTTTCGTTCTTGGAAACCTCAATCTCTTTGCGCAACGATTCCTTGGTGGTCTCAATCTTTCCGTCCAGGGTGGCAATATCCCGTTTTAAATTGGCTTCCACCAGGGCAATGTCCCGCTTGAGTTCCGCCTTAGTGGTTTCAATATCCCGCTTGAGTTCCAGCACGTGAAGATCCACCTTTGCCACATCCGCCTT
>PEAG01000200.1 GCA_002753505.1 Magnetococcales bacterium HCHbin5
CCACCCCGGACAAGGTCAAGGAGATCTCCGCTGGCGTTTCGCCGGGCAAGGCGGCGGACTTTATCCGCAAGCAGGAGGCTCTCTACAACGAAAGCTGGTATCAGAGCATCATGTCGGATACGTTTGGTTGATCGGCTGCATGGGCTGGTGTACAGGCAGGGTACCTCCGTCAATTCGACTGATTGTCCCCGTTGTTTTTCAGGGGGGACGGATCGCGTCCCCCCACGATTCTCCCCTGTTCTCTGACTGAGAAAAGGGGGGCGTTTGGCACTTGCTGCCTGGCAATCGAAAGAGTGTGAGTTTTTCTGTTTTATTTTATCAACGCCCAGTTGGAGGCTTGAGATGGTTATGGATCAAAACAATGCTGTCACACGTAGAACCTTTTTTCGTACGGCTGGTGTTGTAGGGGCGGCAGTCGCCTCTGGTGCCTTGCTTGGTGTACCGTTTCAGCACGCCATGGCAGAAGATGCGGCTCCGGCAGCGGCTCCGGCAGCGGCCACCGTCGATATGGATGCCTTGATTGCCCAGCACATGGGAGCCGGTCCCATCGCCATGGAGAAGGTCTCGCTTGATATTCCGGCGACAGCGGAAAATTCCGCATTGGTGCGGATGCCGATTGTGGTCGATCACCCCATGGAAGCGAACAATTTTATTCAAAAGGTCGCCCTGTTTATCGACAACAACCCCAGTCCGGCCATTGCCCAGTTTGAGTTTACGCCAGAGGCCGGCAAGGTGGCGATTGAGTTTCGTTCGCGCATGGCCAAGAGTTCCAAAGTCCGGGTGGTTGCCAAAAGCAATACCGGCAAGCTTTATGGTTTGGTGAAAGAGATCCAGGTGGCAGCGGGCGGTTGCGCCGGCTAACCCTTGCAACAGTGTCCACAACGGTAATAAGGATAATTGAAGATGGCAGAAGAAATTGGCAATCCCAAAATACGCGGTCCCAAGGATCCCGTTAAAAAGGGCGATTTGGTTGAAATCAAATCGCTCATCAAGCATCCGATGGAGAGTGGATTCCGCAAGGATAAAGCCACCGACGCATTGATCCCCGCGCACTTCATTGAGAGTGTGGTGGTGGAGTATGGCGGCAAGCAGGTGCTGAAGGCGGCCTGGTCTGGGGCGGTCTCCAAGGATCCCTTTTTCTCCTTCTTTGTCAAAGCAGAGGCCACGGGCCCGCTTAAAATGGTCTGGAAGGATAACAAGGGTCAAACCTTTGATGCCAGCACGACGATTACCGTCGCATAGCAAAACCCTCACACCCTGCTGGGAAGGGGCAACTCCCCTTCCCAGCAGCTTCCAGTCTTGCCATCAATCTGGTTCCGCACCATAGGCCGGAGGGCTCCTGATCGGGCAACAGCCCTTTCTGGCAGGGTTCCGTGCGCGCCGACGTAATTGCGATCTTGAACGGCGATATGCAGGGGCTTCGCCCCATACGCGCTAACATGATTGCGGTCTTCCCTTAAACGATTGCAGGGGTCCGGGGACCGTCACGGTCCCCGGTGGGGTGCAGGGGCAAAGCCCCTGCTGAATTGCGCGTTTTCCCAAAGCAAATTTTCGCAGAAAATTTGCGCAACGCGCACAAAACCTGCCCCGCAGGGGCAGACTCCTGGAGGGCGGCAGCCCGACTCGCACGGTTATATTACGGAAAATGTTTGGATAAAAAACCATAACTTTCAAGTTTTTAGCTTCTTGTCTGACACAAGGCCAGGAGTGTTTTTTTCCAAGCCATGCCTGATTTGGCCAGCGTTCGGTCGGGCTGCCGCCCTCCAGGAGTGCCCCTGCGGGGCGTTTTGGGCGCGCTGCGCCCATTTGCTGCGCAAATGGGCTTCTGGGAAAGCGCGCCCGTTCATGCAGGGGCTTTGCCCCTGCACCCCACCGGGGACCGTGACGGTCCCCGGACCCCTGCAATTGTTTTAAAAGATTTAAAAAATCCGGCATGCCCATCGTGTCGGTACATACTTGATCAGACCTGCCTAAAAAAACAGACCCGAATTGCAATGCAGTCCTGGGTACCTGTTATAACAGAATATCAATACATACTGATATTTATATTTTTAATTTTATAAAACCTGATATTCTTATAAAAAAACAATATATAGCCGGCAATACTATACCCACCAACTTTTGCATATAGTAATTCATATTTTTTGTATTGACATCAATTGATAGCGAGTGTTACCGTCCGTCATGCGGATATGATGGGGATTTGATCGCTGTTCCTGCTGTGGTCTCTCCACACAGGGCTCTGCGTTCTCGGTCCCCCCGTCTTGTGTATTGCACACTATCCAGGCATCTTAATTTTTTTTCATTGGAGGTAAGATCATGCACCCAAAAAAAATGCGCATGCTGGTCGTTGGAGGGTTGCTGGCGGGAGCAGCAATGCTGGGCTCCTCAGCGGCTGAGGCCGGCGGTATTTCTGCGGAAATGCTGGCCAATACCTGTGCCGGTTGCCACGGTACCGCTGGTGTCTCCGCCGGGCCGGCCATGCCGACCATCGCCGGTA
>PEAG01000055.1 GCA_002753505.1 Magnetococcales bacterium HCHbin5
GGGGTCCGGGGAGCGTCACGCTCCCCGGTGGGGTGCAGGGGCAAAGCCCCTGCATGCAAGGGCGCGCTTTTACCGAAGCAAATTTCCGCAGGAAATTTGCGCAGCGCGCCCAAAACGCCCCGCAGGGGCACTGCTGGAGGGCGGCAGCCCGACCGAGAGCGGGCAAAAGGTAATTTGGTTTGGAAAAAAAACCGTTCCTGGCCTTGTATCAAACAAAAAGCTGAAGGCCCGAACCTTCTGCTTTCTTATCCAGGCATTGTCCATAACATAACCGTGCGGGTCGGGCTGCCGCCCTCCAGGAGTCTGCCCCTGCGGGGCAGGCTTTGTGCGCGTTGCGCCCATTTTCTGCGAAAATGGGCTTTGGGAAAACGCGCCATTCAGCAGGGGCTCTGCCCCTGCACCCCGCCGGGGAGCGTGACGCTCCCCGGACCCCTGCAATCGTTTAAAGAAAGACCGCAACCCTGTTGGCGCAGCCGGGGAGCGTGACGCTCCCCGGACCCCTGCAATGGTTAAAAAGATTCACCCCGGCCGATGCTCCACCGTCACCACCGTCGTGATGCCACCCCGCACAAAAAACTTGCCCGTCACCGAGAGAAAACGCGGGGCAATCGCAGCCACCAGATCGTCCAGAATCCGGTTGGTAACCGCCTCATGAAAGGCACCCTGATCGCGAAAACTCCATAAATACAACTTTAACGACTTCAACTCCACACACAACCGGTCCGGGATATAGACAATCTCCATCTCGGCAAAATCGGGCTGACCCGTCTTGGGACATAAACAGGTAAACTCGGGACAACGCATCTCAATCCGATAATCCCGCTCCGGGTTGGGATTGGCAAAACTTTCCAGTATCATCATATCATCTTCCGTAACGTTTGAGCCGCTTCATCCAAAGTCTGAATACCACCCTTGACCTGCGCAATCCCCAGAGCCGAATCCTGCGCCCCCGCATGAATGGACCGCATCGCCTCCACCACCTGTTGAATGGCCATCGATTGCTGACGCACATTCAAACTGATCTGCTGCGCCCCCTCCGAGGCCCGCTCCACCCGTTCACTCAACACCTCAAAATTGCTTGCTGTATTGCGCGTAACCACCATCCCTGCCTGCACGCTCTTGCTGCCCTCTTCCGCCACCTGCATCGTGGCATGGGTCGCCTGCTGAATCTTGTTCACCAGGTCGTCAATCTGCGCCACCGACTGCTTGCTCTCATCCGCCAACTTGCGCGTCTCTACCGCCAAAACCGCAAATCCCTTGCCATGCTCGCCCGCCCGCACCGCCTCCACGGCGGCATTGACAGCCAACATTTTGGTCTCATTGGCAAAATCGGTGACCAAAGCCGTAATATCCCGAATACTCTCCGTCTGCTTGTGCAACAACTTGATCGATTGCGCAATGGCCTCCATCTGTTCCCGGCTGTTTTCCATGCTGCGCACCGTTTCGGTCACCTGATCGATGCCCTGGGCGGCAAAATCCATGGCAGCCTGGGCACCGCCGCCCGCAACCTCCGCCTGCTCGGCCGACTGCCGCGCCGATGACCCCAGCTCCTCCAGCGTGGTATTGGTTTCGCGTACCGCAGCAGCCTGTTGCGCCATCGCACCCTCCTGGATGCGGATGGTTTCACGCATCTGGGCCGTGGAACTGGCCAGATCATTGGCCACCTTTCCCAAAGAGCGGCTGACAATACGCGCATACCACCAGCCTGCCAGCACCATCAGGCCGAACAGCAGCGTGATGGCCGTTACCCACGATATGGCGCGATCCTGCACCCGCTCCGCCTGCTGGCGCAACAATGCCATCTGCTGGCCATGCGCAGCCTCCAACTCCTTCAGTATGTGGACAACCTGCCCAAAAGCCTGATTGCCCTCGACAAACAGCAACCGCATCGCCTCTTCCTTGGCAAAGGAACGGCTGAGTTCATGGGCCTGTTTCGTAATTTGCTGGAAGTGGTGCCATGCGGCTTTGAACGCCCCTTGCCATCTCTGGTCGTTTTCCTTCCTTTGGCCGTACTGCTCCAGTTGCTGTGCCAATTGGGTGGATAACTGTTCCACCTCTTTGGTCAGCTTGTCCATCTCCTCGGGTTTGTTCAGGCCGGCGTGCAGGATGGCGCGCAAATAAATTTCCCAGACGCTCTCCTTGATCTGGCCCACCGCGATCATCGGAACGGCATTGGTATCCACCAAAGCGAGAGAAACATGGGCGACACGGTCAATAAAAAACAGCCCCACCCCCCCCAGTACCATGACCCAGATCATGGCAATCCCGGACCAGAGGGAGACCTTGGTGCGCACCCCCATTTTTCCCATATTCCACCGCCTGAAAATCATCCTGGCTGTCCTTTGACAAAACGGTCGTCGATAAACCGATCCAGCGCAACCGGTTGCAGCATGCCGGCCCGGACAGAGATGTCAACAATGGCCTGGAAATCGGTCGGGCGGGGCAGCAGATCCCGGTAGATGATCCGATCGCTGGGGTGTTGCAAAGAGGCCAGAATCAGCGATTCCGGGTAGGGCATGTAGCGGCCCGCCAGTTTGGCAATCTCGCCCGCGCCCGGTCCGCCTTTTTGTTGGTCCAGCCACTGGCCGGCGTGAACCAGGCCGTTCACCCACTCCTGTATACCGGCGGGGTTGGCTGCCAACGCCTCGTTGCGCATCACCAGCACGCAGCAGATGTGGTTGGCCTGGATGTCCTTGGAAAAGGTCAATATTTTTCCAACTTTTTCCTGTTCCGCCTTGGCACAGAACGGTTCCGCTACGATGAACGCATCGATGGTATTGCGCATCATCGCCTCCACCATCAGCGGTGGGGCCACCTCCAGGGTTTTGATCGCCTGCAATGAAAGGCCGCCCCGGCGTAAATAGCTGTCCAGCAGGGCGGTATGGGTGGAAATCCGGGCGGGAATGGCCACGGTCTTGCCCGCCAATGCCTGGGGTTCCGTAATGGCTGCGTCGGCGCGCACCACCAGGGCGGAGCCATTCCGGTGGCCCACCAGAATGGTGCGAATGGGCACCCCCCGGTTAAACATATCCATTGCCAGGTTGGAGAGCAGGAAGGCACCATCGATGACACCGGCCTCCAGCGCGCCGGCTGCCGAACCCCAGGATTTAAACATGCGGGGGAGAACATCGATTCCCGTCAGGTTGGCATTGTCCCGTGCGTGGGAGGCGGCCAGTATCAGGTGATCCATGATGGGAATATAACCGATGGTCAGCGGTTTTTTGGCGACTGCGAGTGCGGGCATGCCGAACAGACCCAGGCCCAGGGCAACGCCGCCGGCTGCCGTATGGGTCAAAAATTGTCGTCGGTTCAGAGGTGATGGTTGATGTTTCGTCTGCATGGCAATTTTAATCCTCTCCGGTATGTGGCGTATCACATAATCTGATCTTTTTAATCTTTTTTTAAACAATTGCAGGGGTCCGGGGACCGTCACGGTCCCCGGTGGGGTGCAGGGGCAAAGCCCCTGCATGTGCGGGCGCGCTTTCCCAAAAGCCCATTTGCGCAGCAAATGGGCGCAGCGCGCCCAAAACGCCCCGCAGGGGCACTCCTGGAGGGCGGCAGCCCGACCAAAAGCGGGCAAAGCATTAAATGGCTTGGAAAAAAACCGTTCCTGGCCTTGTATCAGACAATAAAGCGTAATACAGTAAAGCGTAATACAGTAAAGCGTAATACAGTAAAGCGTAATATCCGAACGTTCTGGTTTTTTATCCAAACATTTTCGATAACATAACCGTGCGGGTCGGGCTGCCGCCCTCCCAAGGTCGCCCCTGCGGGGCGGCTTTGGGCGCGTTGCGCCCATTTTCTGCGAAAATGGGCTTTGGGAAAACGCGCCGTTCATGCAGGGGCTCCGCCCCTGCACCCCGCTGGGGACCGTGACGGTCCCCAGACCCCTGCAATTGTTAAAAAACAAAAACAAAAACAGGAAAAACGGCCGGCTACATCCGGTCGATCAGATTGCTATGTCCCCGATTGCGCCAACAACAACAATACTCCACCCGCTTCCGAAGGCTCCACCTTGCTCAGCCGACTGTTCAACCCCACCACTTGGTTTCCACTCTGATCCTGCCAGGTGACCGTAACCGCCAGGGAACGATAGGCCGGAGAGGCGGAATCGCCCCATACCCAACTGCGGGTAAACACCGCATTGCTGCCCGCCACCATATCAGTGCCGTTGCTATAAGCGTTGACCGCCACCAGCGAGGCAAAACTGCGCCGACTCTCGATGATGCCTTGAGCCAACTGCAACGCCTCCGTGCGGGCCTTGGCCTGGGCACTGGTTTGGGTCACACTGCCCTGAAATCGACCCAAAGCCAACAGACCGGTCGACAAAATCACCAACGCCACCATCGCCTCAATCAGTGTAAAACCACTCCCTCTCTCGTTCACCGACCGGCTCCCGCCTGCGCTAAAAATCTTTCCAGGTTCCCAAAATCTTGGGAGCCCCAATATAAGGCAACGTCTCATCCATCCCCTTGCCACCCCCCGCCAGGGTAAATTTGTTCACATCGGCATTGGCGGTGAATTGGGTCAAATTGCCTTCAAACGAAGCCGTACCAAAAATATCCGCCCCACCCCAACCCTGGTTGCCACAACTGGGATCTTCATAATAGACCACACCATAAATGGTAACACCCCCATTGGTCTTGGCACAACTGGAGGCGGTGGCAAAGGCCAACACCACCGCATGGGTGGGCGTGCCCACATTTTCATGCCAGTTGTTGGTATCCGTTATCCAAAAATAGTGCCGCTCACTGCGCAACATTTGCCCCGCCGCCTCTGCCGCCGCCTCTGCCGCCGCCATGGCCTGAAATTGGGCCTTGGTGATGCTGCCAAACAGGTATGTCCATGCGGTCGTATTGAAGGCGTTGCCCAGGACCGTGCCCCCATGCAGATCCAGATGGCCGGTATCGATGCAGGCCGGCGTATTGGTCTGTGAGGTTGCCAACCCCAAAGATCCGACCCCCCCCGCATAGACATCCGGGGTGCCGGTAATACCGTTGACACAGCCATTGACCACCAACGGCGGGGTGTTCAAGGCAAAACCGGGGCTCAGGATGGTGTTGGGGCGAACATATTGCTGCACGCTGGCGGTGATGGTGGGATCCTGGACCGCCACCGAAGTGGCACGCACCCGCACATAATCCTTGGTGGCGGTGTTGCGACAAAAAGAGACCGTCTGGTTGTAACTGTCACCATTGCTGGCCGTCAACGCGGGTGCCGTCAGGGTCATGTTCTGGTTGCAGCTGCCCGCCACCCAGGTGGGCGTGATGGTCGCCAACCAACGGATGCCATACTCCAAACCGGCCTCCGCGCTGTGAAAAGCCTCCAGGGCACGGTACTCGTTGGCGGAAACCATCTGCTCCATGCGGGCACTCTTGCCCCCCGTCACGGCAATGACGGTGAGAGAGAGCAAAATAATCAGGCTCATAAAAAGGGTGGCCGCGCCGCGTGATTGCCCCTTTGTTGTCATGGCCGTCATCCTCTACGGTACATACAGATCATTGCGAATCCGCACCTGTTCGGTGATGCTTTGCGAAACAGCCGCATTGCCCAGCAGTTGAACCGTCAAGCCGATGGTCACCTGCCGGATGGTCTGGCACCCCTGACCCGCTACGCAACCGCTGCCCGGGTTGTTGATATTGAGCGGAGTGCTGGCCAGGGCAAAGGAGAGGGCGGTAACGGTGGTCAGGTTGCCATCATTCATCGGGGTGTAGCTGCCACTGTTGCAACTGGCGGGCGTCCCCCCCAGACGCATCTCCACCACGCCATTGTTGAGCCGAAACCCCAACCGCTCCTCGTCGTCGACGCTGTTGTCCTCGTCCAGGTCATAGCTGAAGGTGATGCAGGAGTTGGCCGCCGCGCCGGTCAGTTGGCCGATGGTGAGATCATCGGTGGCCTGCCAGAAGGGGTTGCTGGACAATTTGACGGTCCCGGCCCCGATGCCGGCCCCATAAATGGCGGTGATCCAGGCCGGATTGCCCACCACCCCGGCGGTGCCCGGCACCACTCCCCAGTAGCCGGCCCGCCGTATCTCCCGGGTCATGATCCCCATCATGGCCCGCACCTCCTGGTTGAGTCGAGCCAGTTTTATGTTGTCGGCATTGGCCTTGCTGGTGGAGACATAGAGCGTGACCAACCCCCCCAACAGCAGGCTGCCCACCAGAATACCCATCAGCAACTCCACCAGTCCCATTCCGGCCTGCCGTCTCTGTGTGGAGGAGGTCAACATGCCGGGTATCCTCCGATGGGATTAGCGGTTTGCGTGCAGGTGGTGACCTGTCCCAGCGGACCGACCCCGATCCGCAGTTGGATGCTGCCATCCGAGGTGGCCATCACCAGTTGGCCACTGTTGGCGGTGCCCCGTACCGGGTTGAAGGTGACCATCTGGCCGGCAAAGGTGACGCTGGTCAGCTGGATGCCGGGGGCCATGGTGTTGGTTTTGGTGTTCCACAACGCAGGGGTGGCCACATAGCTCCAACTGCTGCTGCCATTGGTGGTAAAGGTGACGGCGACGGCCAGGTTGCGTTTGATGGATTCGGTGCGGGCGTAGTGCAGGTCGCCGACAATGGTTTCGACGCCGGTTTTCAGTCGCTGTGTCTCGATAAAGCTGCCCGCGTAGGGCAGTGCCAGGGCGGTCAACACCCCCATGATGGCAACGGCGATGAGCATCTCCAGCAGGGTGAATCCTGAGCTGCCTTTGTCCATGGAGGATCCTTACCAGCAGGCGGCGGGGGTGCGGCTCTCCCCCGTGCCACTGACGGTCAGGGTCAAGGTGGTGCAACCGGTATCGTTGACCTGTTCGGCGACAGCGGTGGCGGTGGCGACATAGCCGGTGGCGGTGTTGGCAGTCACGGCGAGGGTATATTTGCCCCGTTCCGAGCTGGTTCCCATCCCCAGGGTGGCCAGGGTACCGTATGTGGTATGGTTGGCGCGCCACTGCTCCTCGGCCAACTGGATTCTGAGCAGTGCGGTGGTGGCATCTGCGCGGTTGCCTTTGTAAACAGCCGACTGATAGGAGGGCAGGGCCAACGCGGCCAGGATGGCGATCACCACCAGCGTGACCAGCAGCTCTATGAATGAAAATCCCGCGTCCACCGGCCTGAGTACCATCCTGCAAGACTCCCCAAGGTCATCAAACGGCAGCAATCCGTTCAAAAAAGTTCGCTGCACTGACAACTTAATCTACCACAGGACAGGTGCCTTATTCAAATCAATAGTGCCCCCGGGGATGAAAGGGGCGGTTCCAAACGATTGCAGGGGCCTGGGGAGCATCACGCCCCCCGGCCCCTGCAATCATGCGCAGATACTCGAACCATTCCGAGATCAGAAAGACTCAAACTCATCATCCGAATGCGACATTTTCAAGTCAACCCCACCGCTTTTTTTCGCCGGTGCAGGCAGTGCCTTGGCAACAGCACGCTTCTGGGTGTGAGCCGACTGCTGCCTGGCAACCGGCGGCTTGGCAGCCGGCACCTTTTGGGCGGGCTTCCGCTTGACGGGGCGATGCACCCCCTGACCGAGATCAAAAAAGGCAATGGCCTGCGCCATCATATCCGCCTGCGCACTCAACTCCTCCGCTGTGGCCGCCATCTCCTCGGAGGCCCCCGCATTGCGCTGAATGACATGATCCAACTGCTGGATGGCTTGGTTGATCTGACCCGCCCCCTGATTCTGCTCCTGACTGGAAGCGTTGATCTCCTGAATCAACTCCGCCGTCTTCTGGATGTCGGGCACCAGCTTGTTGATGATCGCACCCGCCTGTTCGGCAATATGGACGCTGGAAGCGGAAAGCTGGCTGATCTCCCCCGCCGATGACTGACTGCGCTCCGCCAGCTTTCTGACCTCAGCAGCCACCACAGCAAACCCCTTGCCATGCTCCCCAGCCCGCGCCGCCTCGATGGCCGCATTCAAAGCCAACAAATTGGTCTGCCGGGCAATCTCCTCGATAATACCAATCTTGGAGGCAATCTCCCGCATGGCCTGCACCGCATGACCCACCGCAGCTCCCCCCTCCTCCGCATCCTTGGCGGCTCTTTGCGCAATATTTTGAGTCATATTGGCATTGTCTGAATTTTGCTGAATGTTGGAGGTCATCTCCTCCATGGCCGAAGAGGTCTCCTCAATCGAGGCCGCCTGCTCGGTCGCCCCCTGGGAAAGGGCCTGGGCGGCATCCGAAATTTCGTTGCTGCCTACCGAGACCTGGTCAGCCGCCGTCGACACCTCACTGATCACATCCCGCAGCTTGGCCGCCATCTCCTTCAAGGTCTCCGCCAGTTGACCCACCTCATCCTTCTGCTCCAATTGAACGGTGGACGTCAAGTCACCACCGGCAATACGCTTGGCAAACGGCAAAATGGCAAGTATGGGACGAGAGATGGAACGGGAAATAAACGCCGCCATCACCAGACCGATCAGAATGGCAACCAGCGAAACGGTAATAACCACCAAACGTGTTTGCACCGATTGCTGAATCATCTGCTGCTCGGAAAGAGTCCCCTCCTGCACCGCCTTGTCCAGCGCGTGGAAATGTCCCTCCATCGTGGCCAGTTGGACTTGGGTTTCGGTCGAGAAAATCTGCTCCGCCTCCTTCTTGCCCTGCAGGGCATTGCGGGCCGCCTCCTGCATCTTTTTCAAAACAGCCCGCACGGCAGCCAACTCGGCCTGCACCTCCGTTTGGTACAAATTTTTGGCCGTGACCGCATCGCCCTGGCGCAAGGCATCCCGCACCTTCTCTCCGCTGGCATGCAACCGCCGATGGGCGGGCTCCATCTCTTTCATGAGTTCTGCCTGCTGCGGGTCGGCAGTCACCATCTTCTTGCCACCCTCGCCATAAATAAACTTACCCATGCCGCATTGGCTGGGATCCAACTGCACCGTCAACTCTTTTTCGCCCGCCAAAATGGTGGCCAGCACCTTTTCCGACCAGGCCAGATGATCGGTCTCCTTTTGCGCCAGAAATTCCGGCAGGTTGGGGTCCGCGCGTCGGAACACCTGCCGGATTTTATGCGCCGATTCGTGCAACAACCGGTGTGGCCCCTCCATCGTCGTCAGTATGGGCTTCACGGCGGGCACCACGGACTCCGCTTGTCGCCGTCCATCGCCGTACAACCATTTGCCAAAAGCACATTGGGTATGATCCAACTGCACCTTAAGTTCTGAAACCTTTTCATCGCTGATGAATGTACTGACCTTGTTGACCCAACTGAGGTGATCGAGTTCCCGTTGCAGGATCTCGCCGCGCAGCTTGTTGCCCTCCACGACCTCCCGCCCGTTGGCAACCATTTGGCTGATCCCCTGTAAAGACCAACCACTCACCCCCATCATCAACACGAGTACAGAACCAACACCCACCAAAATTTTTTTGCCAAGGCTTAAGTCACCCCATCTCATGAGCTGATGTCCCCTCCATCCAGTGTTGAACGCAGAACGATTGCGCAGGAACACCCGCCCCGTCGCCGACAGCGGGTTACGCCTAATATGTACTCCACCCCGTTTTTTGGATACAAGGTTATTTGTACATCCGCCAACCCTTGGGGCATTTTTTTCGAGGCCCGCTCCACCACTCCAACCCCCGTGAATCATTGCAAGGGTCCGGGAAACAGCACGCTCCTCAAACCCATGCCGTTGCTCAAGAAAAATTTGGCGATTTTTTTTTGCCCCGATCGCTATTTTTTACTCAAGAACCGGATGACGCTACCCGATAAATTGAATAGGGATTTTTTTTGGTAGCGTGGATTCGGGTAAAGGTGAAGCCATGACAGTACGAAGCCATAAAGTATTAGACGATGTGCTGGCGCGTCTGCAGCGCATGTGGGTCTCCGACCTGCCGGTGGAGATGCTGGCGTTTGAGCAGCGACGCCTGGAGCAGATCGTGCGACCCTTTTGTCGCACGGAGCCGGTACGCGCCTACTACCTGTTGGGAGTGCTGGCAACCCTGCGTGGGGATGTGAATGAGACACGATCCCGCTTCAATAACGCCTTGCGCCACAGCAACCATGATGCGGATGTGCGACGCGGTTACGGGGTTTGCCTGATGCGGTTGCGCCACTTTGCCGAAGCCAGAGGGCAGTATGAGGCGATTTTTGCCGAAGACCAGGAGGATCTGGGCGTGTTGGCCGAGTTGATTGTCACCTCCCTGGCTACCGGACGCATCCAGGATGGGGTGCGGTGGATTCAACGCTGGAGTGAACTCAATCCCGATCGTCCGTTCGAGGAGGCGGAGACCATCTCCAAAAGCGCGGCACTGTTGGAAAAATTTGGCATCTCGGATGATCACGTCGAACGACTGCAGCGGTTGGCTTTGGGTATTCTGGAGCGGGAGTTGTTGAATGCCAAAGCGGTCAACTATCGGGGTGTGCCCTTTGACGATCCGGAGTGGATTGAGGCGGATGTGGTGGTGGATGAGAGTGAGTCGGTGGTTGAAGGATTGAATGGCAAGCTGTCGCGGGTGTTGACCACCAACGCGCCTCCCCCCCGGTTGGCAGAGGTCATCAAGTTTACCTATCTGTCGGGTACCAGTACGGTGCCGTAAGCCGGAGCGGATGATCCGCCCCGTACGCCAGTAAACGGTGTCCGGGTTCGCCGCGCCGTTGTTGCGGCGGCGGCTGCCGTCGCGCTCCCCGGACCCCTGCCCTCGTTGGGAAGATTGAAAAAAATTCTAATCCTGCATCCGCAGGGAGAGAGATTGCAATTTTAACAGGTAAGAGACCATCTCATGCAGATGCGTCATGGGCAACAGGGTCGGCGACCGACTCTGTAGCCGAGCCAGCCGCTGCCCCCTGGAGATGGCCTCCGTCAGGCCGACATCAATCAACTTGAACAGTTGATCCGCATCGCTCGAAAGATCGGCAGGAAAACGACGCGCCAGTTGGTCGTCGATCCAGCGGGACAGCTGCCCGTCATCAGCCCAACCCTTCAAGGGCAGATCCAGCTGGTGCAGCAGCAACCAGAAATGAAAGGAGGGAACGGAAACAATCCATTGAAAATTCAAATCATAGCCGATAGAGTCCCACCCGGGGGCGTGCGCAAGCTGCCGCTGGGCCTCTGCCTTGCTGCCACAGCAGACCACCGCATAAAAGCGGCGAAACGGGCCCCGTGTCCGACAGTGCTGGATGCCCTGCGCCACGACAGCCGCCGGATCATCCTCAGAACAGGAAGACAACGTGACCCTCTCTTCCAACCGGGTATAGCGCAGCAAACTGGCCAGATAACTGCTGGCACGCGGACCACAAGCGATCAATACCCCACCCCGCTCACTCCGGGACGGGGCGCGACGCTCCAGGGAGCTGCCGGACCGTTCCCGACTCCCTCCCCCCCTCTGCACAACTCCCGACAACGCCACGCTGCGCTCTGAACAGCCCCCCATGGAAACGTGTTGTTGATGCTGCGACCCGGAAAGCCTGGCACCTGCACAACATTCTGGCCCCATCACCCCCACCCTTTAAATTTTTTCAAAGTGGGAATCGCGCCAAATTGGCCCTCCAGATACCGCCGTTGCAACGGCTCGCCCCGCTCAATATCAAAATCCGAGATGGGATAAATTTCACTGCAGCGGTCCGCACTCTTTTCCACCATCCAAAACTGGTCCCGACGCAGCCGGGCATTGTCCAACAAGGCGGTATCATGGGTGGTACTGACCAACTGGGCACTGTTTTTGTTGATCTCCAGGTCATGAAACATGCCGAAGAGAAAACGAACCAAATGGTGATGCAAACTGGTATCCATCTCATCCATGAACAACACCCGGCCCTCTTTCAGGATATTGATCCAGGGCCAGGCGATGGAAAAAAGCTTCTGGGTGCCACGCGACTCGGACTCCCAAGGCAACTGAATCGGCAACCCCGTATCGGAGGTGGAACGCTCCAGCATGATGTCCAGGATCTCCTGCCCGGACATCTCCAGTTGCAAGGCGTTGCGCACCCCCTCTGGCAGATCATCCATCCCCAACTCGCCAATTTTCCGGGTCTCCACATGGATGGCCTCGATATCCATATCCGCCTGATTAAGAAATTTGAGTACCTGCAACCGTCCCTCCGCACTTTGGCAAAGAGAGGCGGACAACTCCCGACCAATCTCGGCATGGGGACGAAAAACCCGCAACTTTCTGTCAAACCAATTAAATACTGGTCGCAAAACCGTGCTGTTCAATTGAATGGCCGTCGAAAGAAAAAGCGCATTGCTCCGTGTGGCATCCCGCCAGACATCCCGATTGCCGGCCAGAAATTTTTTGTTCAGGTTCCAACTCTCCTGCCCGGTAGCCGGATCAAAATAGCGTTCAAACCACCGCTGCGGACGACCGTTGGGATAGGCCAACAACCACTCGTGGTGAACACGCTCCCGGGTGGCTGCAAAGCCATACTGATAACGCACCCCCTCCTCGATAAAGATCATCTCAAACAGACTGGGTTCCCGCACATGGCGGCTGCTGAGCAAAAATGGCTGCACATCAATGGTATCGCCCACTTGGCCTTTGGCAGAGTTGAGGACAAAATCCCACATGAACAGCGCGCCACGCACGAGATTGCTCTTGCCTGCCGCATTGGGACCGTAAATCACCGCCGATTTGAGCAGCCGGGGCAACCGTGGCAAGTCGGTGGAAAAGGTATTCTCCGGCAACTCCCGATAGAGGCCACTGGCCGCCATGCTCAGGGTTTGCCGATCGCAAACAGAAAGATAGTTTCCAAGACTGAATTCAATGAGCATCTACGCATCCCACCTGTACCGAGCAAAAAAGTTTCCGCACCCGATTGCCATCAACACCACTCAGGGTTTTTTGGCATCTGTTTTTTGGGGGGATTTCTGGCCAAAATTCTGGCCAGTTGGATCAAAATCCACCTGGAAGCGGGCCGCCTCTGCGGGTGGATTGATAAAGATGGCCTGAAAAGGCACCCGGCTGCTGCTCCAGGTCGACTCGGCAGGCGTGCGTTCCTGGCCTTGCAGACGGATCATGGCCACAATGGCCTGTTCGCCACTGCCGTCCAGGATCTGCCTGTTCACCACCCGTCCAGGCACCAGTTGCGTTTCAACCAACGTACTGTTTTTATTATCCAACAAGGCGATATGAACCCACGGCGGCGAGGCGGTACCCCCTGCGTTGGTCACCTCACCCTCTACCAGCAGCACGTTGCCAAAGCTGTATTTGCGCCAGGAGGTCTCAATCGTCGACAACTGGAGGGGACTGCGCCAATTAAACCAGGTGTACTCCCACCAGTCCGTTTGCAACAGCAGGTAGAGGCTCGCCAGCAACAGGATGAAGACCGATAGCCAAGGCTTTGACACACCTTGGCCCCGGCCAGCACGAGCAGATTTTCGCCTGGCCATCGGTTTTTTTGCAGCCGGCTTGGCCACAGCCACGGTGGCCGCCTTGGCCTCTGCCGTTCGGGAGCCCTTGGCCAACATGACCGCATTGGCCACCCCGGCCACCCCGGCCAGCTCCGGCAAATCATCAAACTTGGGTTCGATCTTGCCAAGCGGCCTTGAATCCACCCCGGCAGCAACCCGGGTGGCCTCTTCCTCCTCATCGGGCCAAGGCTCCTCCTCCGCCACCTCCGGCAACAGATCCATTTCACTCGGCAGGTAGCTCTCCTTGGCTGCTGCAATCAGCTCATCCTCATCCTCATCCTCATCCGGGCCGCCCTCTTCGAGTTCAAACGAAGCGGCCACCTGAGTCTCTGCCTCCTCATCCACCTCCGACTCACTCTCCTCCTGGCCGGCGTAGGTGGCCAGCCGGGTGGGCTCTTCCTCCCCCTCATCCTCCTCCGATTCGTCTCCCCCCTCCTCCAGGGAAAACTCGACCGCAGCCTCCTCTTCCAACTCCATCTCGGTCAAGGCCCCCTCCTCCACACGACCGGCGTTGGTGGCCAGTTGCGTCGCGACCGCCTCATCCATCTCCAACTCTGCCTCAGCCGCCTCTGGCCACGCATCCTCTGCCGACTCCTCCTCCGGCCACGCATCCTCCTCGGCAGAGTCCTCCTCAACCTCCACTTCCCCGGCCGCCGCCGGTTCCTGCTCCGGCCATGGCTCCTCCTCGGCAGACTCCTCCTCGGCCGCAGCCGGCCATGGCTCCTCCTCGGCAGACTCCTCCTCGGCCGCGGCCGGCCATGGCTCCTCCTCGGCAGACTCCTCCTCGGCCGCGGCCGGCCATGGCTCCTCCTCGGCAGGCTCCTCCTCGGCCGCCGCCGCAGGTTCAACCGAATCGGCCGACTCCTCTCCAATATCCAGCTCAGGGGGCTCCGTTGTCAGGAGTTCCGGCTCTGGATCAGCCGCCATGAGATCCGGCTCACCCGTCTGGATTTCCATAGCTTCCAGGAGGCTCAACTCGGGGTCACCATCTATATCGATTTCGCCCAGCTCGGCTTCAGAGGTGGCCCACTCCTCCTCATCGGCAGATGCCCCCTCCTCCGTGCCGCTCTCTTCCTGCAACTCTTCCAATACATCCGCCAAGTTACCCTGTTCCTGGTCGTCCGGATCTTCCACATCCGGCCATTCCGCTGCCTCCTCCGACCGGGAAGCGTCACTGTCACTCATGTTCAAAGCGTCATCATTGACTGCAAAGGGATCCTCTTCCTCTGCCATCTCTTCTGATTCTGCTGCCAGTCCATTCAAGAGTTGTCCCAGATTGTCCAGGTCAAGGTCATCCTCCTCTTCCGCTGCTGCGGCTGTGGACGACTCCTGCAAAACTTTGACAGGGGGTTCCTGCTCAACGGCTTGCGCATCCTTGACATTCGCCGCAGACTCCGCTACCGGACTCCCGGGGGGCGATCCGTCTGGCGATTGAAAAAACAAAACCCCACAATTCGCACACTTAAGCTTGCGGCCATTCGGTTGCAAGACGGCGTCCGGCACATCAAACTGCTGCTGACACTTGTCGCACTGAACAATCACATCACTACTCCAAACTCTGATAGGCCAATCAAATTCAACGGGGAAGGAAAGAGCACGTCATGCCCGTGAAGCAAGCACTGCGCCAATATGCCACAAACGCCTCGAAATATCTCACAATGCCTGCCCACAAGCCGGCAAGGGTGTTGTGCAGGGTGGCAGACCATCAGACAGCCTTGAGATCCCTGCGGTACCAGGATACTATGCCACACTCTAGCATAAGAGCAACTAAAACTCCATTGACCTTGCGCGGAAGGAATCAGCCCCATGTCTGCTGTTATCGAAACCCCCTCTGAGTTAAAATATACCAAGGAACACGAATGGGTCCGCGGCCGTGGCAGCGAGTGGGAGGTGGGCATTACCGCGTTTGCGGCCCAACAGTTGGGGGATGTTGTCTTTGTCGAGTTGCCGCAAGTGGGTAGCCGTTTGGTGGCCGGCACCCCGTTTGGTGTGGTGGAGTCGGTCAAATCGGTTTCCGATCTGTTTGCCCCCCTTTCCGGTCGGGTGGTCGCTGTCAATACTGCGCTGGAAAATGGGCCGGAGCTGATCAATGAAGCCCCCTATACCCAGGGCTGGATTCTCCGCCTCCAACCGGAGGATCCCGGTGCGCTGCAGTCGCTGCTCTCGGCCAACGACTATCTGGCCTGGATCAGCCAGACCTGAACGCCCTCGTTAAAACTTTGCTGCCTGGCGGATCACAGGGTGAGCCCGGTGGATATTTTCTGCGAGAAGCATAAAAAAGTGATTGACAAGGCCCTCTCTTGCCTGTTAGTCTCTGTATCACTTAGTTGGTGGTTGTTATCTAAACAGAAAGCAAAGCTTAGAGCAAATGCCTCGTCCATGCAGAAACAAAGCCTTACCTTCGTGGTACCAAGTCTCCTTCGCGGTTCCGACTTACCCCTCGTGCGGTCTTAGTCTTGCCATGGGTCTGCCAACGTCTGCCAAAATAAGCACACTACCACATCGTTTCTTTTTTTCAGTAAGGAGTTTACAACATGGCAACGCGTGAGAATGGAACCGTCAAATGGTTCAACGACAGCAAAGGGTTTGGTTTCATTGAGCGGAGCGGCGGCAAGGGCGATGCGTTTGTTCACCACAGCTGCATCGCGGGTGAGGGTTTCAAGACCCTGGCCGAGGGGCAGCGGGTTGAGTTCAGCATCACCCAGGGCGAGAAAGGCCCGAAAGCTGAAAATGTAACGCCTTTATAATACAATGCATTTTGCCGCCGTCTGGTCACACCAGGCGGCGGTTTTTTTTTGCTGCTCTGGTTGCCTGACAGCCAGTCAATCGCCCGTTGGACCGCCCCATGATACAACACTCCTCCTTGTCGCCCGCCGTTATCCTGCCCCCGGATGTGATCGATTCACAGGCGTTGGAGGAGTTGTGCCTGGATCTGGAACCGGAGGATCTGTCTGTCATTGTCACCCTCTATCTGACCAATTTGCCCGTCAAAATAGCCGGCATGCAGCAGGCGTTCAGCAACCGGGACAGTGATGCGCTGGCCCGCATTGCCCACCCTCTAAAAAGTGCCAGTCGGCAATTGGGTGCCCGCACGTTGGGCGATCTCTGTGAACGGTTGGAACAGGCCGGACGGGGAGCTCTGTGGGAGTCCGTGCCCCAACTCTTGCAGGCTGTGGAACAGGCTGCCTCGGCAGTACACCCCGTGTTGCAACAATTTTTGTTGGCCCAGCAAGCCTGATTGGAGATATCCGCCGTGAACGATTGCAGGGGGCTGGGGAGGTGACGATCCCCAGCCCCCTGCAATCGTTTAAAAAGATTGAAAACCTGTGCATAACGACCACAAAGCCAGGGTTTTTTTGTGGTATTGCACCGCCCAAACAGGGCGTGATAGAATGAACACCCGTTGCAATGGCGGGGTGGATTTTGCCAGCTTTTTTGCCGGTGATATGGGCAGCAAAAGCCGCAAAACACCAGACAGCGTGGGTTTTGCAATGCAAGCGCATCAACGCACAAGGAGCAAGAGATGGGGGAATCCACCACACCGGAAGAGCCTGTTGCACGCATATTGCTGATTGACGACGAAAAAATTTCAGAGCAGTTACTGCGCCAAATACTCCGACACGAAACCGACCTGGCCCTGTATGTCTGCTCCAGTCCGCTGCAGGCGATCCAGGTGGCGGAGACCATCCGACCGGTGTTGATCCTGACCGATCTTCTGATGCCGGACATTGATGGCATCACCCTCATCCGCCAGTTTCGCAACCGCCGCGCCTTCAGTCAATTACCCATTATCATGCTCTCCTCCGAAGAGGATCCTTATGTCAAGGCCCAGGCCTTTGCGGCCGGAGCCAACGATTACCTGGTCAAGTTTCCCAGCCGGGTGGAGATGATCGCCCGTTTACGCCACCATGCGCAGGATTTTTTCCGCACCAGTCGCCAACCCGGCAACAAAGAGGTTTGTTCCGATATTGTCCACTCGGATCTGAAAGGCTTCTGGATTATCGATGCCAACAGCCAGCAGATTATTGAGGTAAACGATGCCTTGTGTGCCATGTTGGGCTTTTCCCGGGAGACTTTTATCGGCAAATCCCCCCTGACGTTTGTGGACGCGGAAAACCGCCTGTTCATGCAAAAGGCCATGGATTGGATTCCCAAGGTGGACAAACGGGTTCACGAAATATATCTGACCACCTTGATCGGAGAGGCCCTTTACACCCGCTTTTGCGTCACCACCACCCACAACACCCTGGGGCGCGAAACCGTTGCTGCCTTTACCTTCTTGAACCTTAACAAGCTGAACCTGGAATATTTTGAGATCCTGAAAAACGAGTTCCGCTTTATTGCGGATTCGGTACCCGGCCTTTTGTGGTTATCCAACCCCGACAACAACCGTATCTTTTTCAACAAGGCCTGGCTGCACTTTCGCGGTGTCATTCTGGAACAGGAGTTGGAAGAGGCTTGGCAAGAGGCACTCCACCCGGAAGACAAGGATCATTACCGTCATTATTGCAGCGAGGCCTTTCAATACAAGCACCCTTATTCGCTGGAATTTCGGTTGCGAAACGGTCGTGGTGAGTACCGTTGGATCTATGAAACCGCCCTGCCCCGTTTTGCAGGTAATGGATTTTTTATGGGATTTTCAGGCAGTTGTGTTGACATCACCGAGCGCAAGCTGGTGGAAGGGCGGATGAATCAGGTCAACTATTCTCTCGAGCAGGAGGTGCGTCAGCGGACCACCGAGCTGCAATACGAGGTGAAGGAGCGTCGGCAGGCGGAGTCCCAGGAGCGGCGGGCCAATCAGGCCCAGGGCGTCATCAGCACGTTGCTGCGTATTGCGCTGGAGGATGCGCCGTTGGCGGAGCAGTTGCAGCAGGGGTTGGAGACCATTTTGGCCCCTCCCTGGCTTACCACTCAGCACAAGGGGGCAATCTTTTTGGCGGACCCGAGCAGTCGGGTGCTGCGGATGGTGGCCAGTGCCGATTACCCCATGGAGCTGCGCATTGACTGCGCGACGGTACCGTTTGGTCACTGCCTGTGTGGTCATGTCGCAGAGAGCGGCACCGCCCAATTCAGCCCCGAGCAGGTGGACACTCACCATGCTCGCGACGGCTCTGCCGCTCACCCTCATGGGCACTATTGTCTGCCCATTGTGTCCGGCAGCAAGGTGTTGGGGGTACTCAATCTTTATGTGGACCAGGGCCACCTGATCACCCCTTTTGAGGAGGAGTTTTTGCTCACGGTCACCCATGCCTTGACCGTTCTGATTGAACACGCGCATATTGATCAGCTCAAGGATGCCAGACGCCATGCCGAGGCGGAAAATCGTGCCAAGAGCGCGTTTTTGGCCACCATGAGCCATGAGATCCGCACCCCCATGAATGCCATTGTGGGGATGGCCGAGTTGCTCAACGCGGAGGAGATTCCTCCCAAGGCCCGCTATTATGCCAACTCGATCATGCAGGCGGGGGAGACTCTGCTCTCCCTGATCAATGATATTCTTGACTATTCCAAAATGACAGCTGGCAAGCTGACGCTGAACGAACAGAGCTTTGATCTGCACCAACTGCTGGATGGCATCACCAAATTGTTTGTGGAGCAGATCAAGGAAAAACATCTTGTGTTTCATGTCGACATCGCGCCAGAGCTGCCGAGAATGGTGCAGGGGGATTCGGTTCGGATCTGGCAGGTTGTCGTTAATTTACTCTCCAATGCCATTAAATTTACCCATCAGGGGGAGGTCCGTTTGACGGTGACGCAATTGGCGAGCCGTGTGGAAGCGGCGGGGACGCGATCGGTGGTGCAATTCAGCGTTCAGGATACCGGTGTTGGCATTCCTCCCGAGTTTTTTGCCCGCCTGTTCAAATCGTTCGAACAGAGCGACCAGGCCACTGCACGGCGTTATGGGGGCACGGGGCTGGGGCTGGCCATCACCAAGGTGCTGGTTCAATTGATGGGGGGGGAGATTGAGGTGGAGAGTACGGTTGGCACGGGCAGCCTGTTTCGTGTCACCTTGCCGTTGGCACTCTCGGTGTTGCCTTCGTTAACCACCCCTTCCCCAGAGACGGAAACAGTGGCAGAATTGCCGGTGGATTGTCGGGTTCTGGTGGTCGAGGATGATCCTGTCAATCGGGTGGTGGTGGTCAGCATGTTGCGGCGGTTGGGTATTGAGGCCGATGTTGCCGAGGATGGGGTGCAGGCACTGGACAGGCTGCAGCATCAGAGTTATGACCTGATCTTTATGGATTGCCAGATGCCGGAGATGGATGGTTATGAGACCTGTCGTTCCCTGCGGTTGCGGGAGTCCATGGCACCCAACCAGGGTCGCACGCCTGTGATTGCGTTGACGGCCTTTGCCATGCAGGGGGATCGGGAAAAGTGTTTGGAGGCTGGCATGGACGATTATATGACCAAGCCGGTTCGGGGCAAAGATTTCAGGGAAATTTTGGCTCGATGGCTCAAGCGGGCCTGAGAGGGTATTGGGGAAAGGGATCTTTCTATTAACATTGTCGGAGAGTTGAGCGTATGAATAGGATTTTGTTTGCCGCTTGTTTGTTCTTTTTTTGCTGGATTATCCATCCTGTCCCGGCCTCTGCCGTTCTGGAAGAGATTGCTTTACCCCCGGGCAGCAGCCAGTTAGGGCCGATTGATCAGGAAGATGATTTTGCTCGCAAAAAAGAGTCGCCACCTGCTCAGCAGGGTGGTGCAGCGGCCAAACAGGAGCAGCCCGGTGCGGAAAAAAAGGTACAGGCGAGCAAGCCCAGTCAGCCAAAAGAGCAAAAAAATGCAGTCAAAAAGGGTGACAAGAAGCAGGACAAGCTGGTAAAGAAAGCGGCCAAAAAAGCGGCCAAAAAGGATACCAAGAAGGATACCAAGAAGGTGCAAAAAAAATCGGCCAGGAAGCCCAAAAAGCGGCAATAGTCGTTGACTGGCATTAATCTTTTAAAACAATTGCAGGGGTCCGGGGAGCGTCACGCTCCCCGGTGGGGTGCAGGGGCAAAGCCCCTGCATGTAACGGGCGCGCTTTCCCAGAAGCCCATTTGCGCAGCAAATGGGCGCAGCGCGCCCAAAACGCCCCGCAGGGGCACTGCTGGAGGGCGGCAGCCCGACCGAGAGCGGGCAAAAGGTTATTTGGCTTGGAGAAAAAACCGATCCTGGCCTTGTATCAAACAAAAAGTGGCAGCCCCGAAAGTTCTGGTTTCTTATCCAAACATTTTCGCTGAGTATCCGAAGGTTCTGGTTTCTTATCCAAACATTTTCCGTAACATAACCGTGCGGGTCGGGCTGCCGCCCTCCCAAGGTCGCCCCTGCGGGGCGGTTTTGGGCGCGTTGCGCAAATTTTCTGCGAAAATTTGCTTTGGGAAAACGCGCCGTTCATGCAGGGGCTTTGCCCCTGCACCCCACCGGGGAGCGTGACGCTCC
Organism: Magnetococcales bacterium HCHbin5; assembly: GCA_002753505.1. Classification (GTDB taxonomy): domain Bacteria; phylum Pseudomonadota; class Magnetococcia; order Magnetococcales; family Magnetaquicoccaceae; genus Magnetaquicoccus. Next base: position 20,761 of record PEAG01000055.1, read on the forward strand.
CCGGACCCCTGCAATAGTTTGAAAAGATTATAAAAAAACATGTGCATGGTCATCATGTTAGCGCGTATGGGGCTTAAGCCCCTGCACCCCACCGGGGAGCGTGACGCTCCCCGGACCCCTGCCATTGTTTAACAGACTCATGGGCTATAGCCAAACCGCCCCGGTGGCCGTCAGGAAGACAACCAGCCAGGGGGGGAGTCGCCACCAGTGCAACAGTCCGAAAGCGGCCAGCCCCAGGCTGAAATCGTGGACGGAGAGGATGCCACTGGTCCACACCGGATGGTACAGGGCCGCCAGCAACAGCCCCACCACGGCGGCATTCACCCCCCGCAAGGCTGACTGCACCCCGGCCCAGTGCCGCACCAGGGCCCAGAAGGGCATGGCACCGAGAATCAGCAACAGGGAGGGGAGAAAAATGGTTATGACCGCCAAAGTACCTCCCAGCCATCCTCCCGGCCCGAAGGCCATGGCCGCGCCCAGGTAGGCGGCAAAGGTGCTGAGTGGTCCTGGGATCGCCTGCGCCATGCCGTATCCAGCCAGGAACAGCTCTTTGTTGATCCATTGGGGCGAAACCACTTCGGCCTGGAGCAGCGGGAGCATCACGTGGCCGCCGCCAAAGACCAGGGCACCTGAGCGATAAAAACTGTCCAGCAGTGCGATCATCGGGTGTGGAAAGTGGGTGGCCAGTACGGGCAGCAGCAGCAACAAGAGAAAGAAAAGCAACAGGAAAAAGAGACCAGCCCCCTTGCTGATGGGTACTGTGAGGGTTTTTGTTGCCGTTGGTTGAGCTGTTGTGGTGGGGTTTGGCTCCCGCAGCCAGAGCCAGCCACCCAGGGCACCGGCCAGAATGGCACCCACTTGGCCGAGGGCGGTTGGCCAGGAGAGGGTCAGCAGGGCGGCCAGCAGGGCGAAGGTGGCGCGATTGCGATCCGGGCAGAGTGTTTTGGCCATTCCCCACACCGCCTGGGCCACCACGGCCACGGCCACCACTTTAAAGCCGTGCAGCCAGTGGCCAGTGGCCAGCTGTTGTACTGATCCCACGCCATAGGCGAACAGCAGCATGATCAGTGCGGAGGGGAGGGTAAAGCCGAGCCAGGCGAGCAGCAGCCCGCCATATCCGCCCCGGGAGAGTCCCAGGCCCATGCCCACCTGGCTGCTGGCTGGGCCGGGCAAAAACTGGCTCAATGCCACCAAATCCGCGTAGGCCGCTTCGTCCAGCCATTGGCGGCGCACGACGAACTCCTGGCGAAAATAGCCCAAATGGGCAACGGGGCCACCAAAGGAGGTGAGACCCAGTCGCAAGAAGGCGAAAAAAATTTCCGCCAGGCGGCCAACGGTTGATTGGCTGGTTGCTGTGGGCATTTTCACTCCTTAGTTTCTTTTAAACCATTGCAAAGGTCTGGAGTGTGTCACGCTCCCCGGTGGGGTGCAGGGGCAAAGCCCCATATGCGCCAACACGATGACCATACCCAAACCCATGCTTTTTCTAATCTTTTCAAACTATTGCAGGGGTCCGGGGAGCGTCACGCTCCCCGGTGGGGTGCAGGGGCAAAGCCCCTGCATGTAACGGGCGCGCTTTCCCAGAAGCCCATTTGCGCAGCAAATGGGCGCAGCGCGCCCAAAACGCCCCGCAGGGGCACTGCTGGAGGGCGGCAGCCCGACCGAGAGCTGGCAAAAGGTTATTTGGCTTGGAGAAAAAACCGATCCTGGCCTTGTATCAAACAAAAAGTGGAAGCCCCGAAAGTTCTGGTTTCTTATCCAAACATTTTCCGTAACATAACCGTGCGAGTCGGGCTGCCGCCCTCCCAAGGTCGCCCCTGCGGGGCGGTTTTGGGCGCGTTGCGCACATTTTCTGCGAAAATGTGCTTTGGGAAAACGCGCCCTTGCATGCAGGGGCTCTGCCCCTGCACCCCGCTGGGGACCGTGACGGTCCCCAGACCCCTGCAATTGTTTAGCTGGGGACCGTGACGGTCCCCAGACCCCTGCAATTGTTTAGCTGGGGACCGTGACGGTCCCCAGACCCCTGCAACAGCAACCGACTCAAAAACTCTTGGTGAGCGAAAAGACCACATTGCTGCCACCGACATTTCTGGTATCCGTCGCATCCCTGGCCGAAGGAAAATTGTCATACACCGAACCATTGCTGGCATAGGTGTAGGCCGCCCCCACACTCCAACCGCCATCGATCGCCTTGTTGATACCCACCTTATAGTCGGTATAATCCGGGTCCAGAGTGCTGGCCAGCCTGGTGGTGTAATGGGTCCGACCCACATGCACCGGCAAGGTCACCCCCGCCGAAAATTTATCCTCGGGCAACGGCACCGTAGCCGTCAAATCCCAATAGCTCGTCCCCTTGGAATCGCCCTGAAAACCGGTCTTGGCGTTGGCCCCGAAATAGTCCGTCAACGCAACGGATACCTTCGCACTGACCCACTTATACCCCAAACCGGCATTCACCTCAACATTGGTGTAGGATTGAGGGTTGCCCGGCGGATTGGACTTGTCATAGTTGGCGCGGGGATAATAGGCAGCAACCACCCCCAGCGTCCAGGTCCAATCCTCGTTAAACTTGCCATTGAATCCACCATATCCATCCAACTCGGCCCAACCGTCGGCATACTGCTTGCTGCTGATACTGGAACCCCACAAACCCGCATACCAACCGTCCGCATGGGCATAATCGACTCCGCCCTGCAGAGCCGGCTTGTCCCAGGTTTGGGTCAAGCCACGGAAAATATAGTTGCTGACCACCCCTGCATTGGCGGTAAAGGTGTGGGGAGACTGGGGCGCATCCGCCGCAACATCCGCCATCCCCAACACGGGCAAACCCGCACTCACCAGCCACCCCAGCATGCCAACCCATCCGGGTGTGCGACCTGTTGTCGTCATGAATCACTCCTTAGCCTGATTAAACGGTTATCCACAAAAGATGCGAACTCCAAACAACTCAGAGATTGTAGCCACGCTCACCATGCAGCGCGATATCCAAACCGGTACTCTCCGACTCCGCGTCCACCCGCAAACCGACCAGGAGATCGATCACCTTGAGCAGGATCCAGGAGACCACCGCACAGTACAAACCGGTACTTAAGACACTCACCCCCTGCACCCACACCTGGCCCGCCATATCCAGCCCTTTGAAAAAACCAACCCCACCCAGATCAGGAGAGGCAAAGACGCCCGTCAACAGTGCCCCGACGATGCCACCGATACCGTGGACACCAAAGGCATCCAGCGAGTCGTCATAGCCCATGCTGCGCTTGAGGCTGGTAGCCCCGAAAAAGCAGACAATACCCGCAACCGCTCCCAGTGCCAGCGCGCCCATCGGACCGACAAAGCCGGAAGCCGGCGTGATGGCCACCAGACCCGCAACCGCCCCGGTGACCAGTCCCAAGGCACTTGGCTTGCCATGGACCATCCACTCGATGAACATCCAGCCAAGGGCCGCCGTGGCGGTGGCCAACTGGGTCACCAGCATGGCCATTCCGGCCGCGCCATTGGCACCCACCGCACTACCGGCGTTAAAACCAAACCAACCCACCCACAGCATCCCGGCCCCAATCAAGGTCAGCGGCAGATTGTGGGGGGGCATGGCGGTATAGGGGAACCCCTTCCGTTTACCCAACACCAAGGCGGTCACCAACCCGGCGATACCGGCGTTGACATGCACCACGGTCCCACCGGCAAAGTCCAATACCCCCTTCGTCATCATCCAGCCGCCGCCCCAAACCCAATGGCAGATGGGAAAGTAGACCAGCGTTACCCAGGCAGCCATGAACAGCAACATGGCCGAAAATTTCATTCGTTCTGCAAAGGCCCCGACGATCAAAGCCGGGGTAATGATGGCAAAGGTCAACTGAAAGGTCAGGAAGACCGTCTCCGGGATGGTTCCGTTCAACGAGTCCAACTTGATCCCCGCCAAAAAGGCCTTGCTGGTCCCGCCGATCAGACTGTTGGCGGCCCCGCCATCCGTAAAGGCCAGGGAGTAGCCAAACAGGCTCCACAACACGGTCACCACCGCAGTGATGGAAAAACATTGGGTAAAGATGGACAGCGTGTTTTTGGTCCGCACCATCCCGCCGTAGAAGAGTGCCAAACCAGGCAGGGTCATAAACAGCACGAGGGCGGTGGAGGTCAGCATCCAGGCGGTATCGCCTGTATTGAGTACGGGGGGAGGCAGCACGGCCGCCGCCTCCTCCGCCCAGCCAACCCCAGGCAGCAACAGGGCAGCCAGGGCCAGCGGGCCAGCCATTTTGTTGGATGCGGTGGCTCTGTGCAACACAAGACCGCACCTGTTTTCCGATATTTTCATGAATAATACTCCTTAATCTGGGCGATCTCTAAAGCACGTTGGGACCGGTTTCACCGGTACGAATCCGAACCGCATGTTCGATGGGTAAGACAAATATCTTGCCGTCCCCGATCTTGCCCGTCATGGCGGCCGTTCGGATCGTCTCCACCACCTGGTTCACACGATCTTCCGTGGTCGCCAGCTCAATCTTGAGTTTTGGCAAAAAATCCACCTGGTACTCTGCTCCACGGTAGAGTTCCGAGTGGCCTTTTTGTCGACCAAACCCCCGCACCTCCGAAACAGTCATCCCGGTAATGCCAATAGCCGTCAACGCTTCCCGAACTTCGTCCTGTTTGAATGGCTTGATGATGGCGGTAATCCATTTCATGATCTATTCTCCTGCGATGCCTTGGGGTGTTTTTGATAAAAGACAGATCCAACATTGACCTGTCTCTGCAACGGGCGGGCCAATTGATTTAAAACATTGATTTAAGATAAAAAAATGGCGTTTTCTTGAGCCTGGAGACCGGCAGACACAGTGAATATGCTTAAATATTAGGCATGTTTTGGCCTGCAGGGGAAAACAGAGGTCTGGAATGCCTAAAAAACAGGCATGCTGCAACAAACGATTGCAGGGGCATGATGACCATATCCATGCTTTTCTTAATCTTTTAAAACAATTGCAGGGGTCCGGGGACCGTCACGGTCCCCGGTGGGGTGCAGGGGCAAAGCCCCTGCTGAATGGCGCGTTTTCCCAAAGCAAATTTTCGCAGAAAATTTGCGCAACGCGCACAAAACCT
>PEAG01000056.1 GCA_002753505.1 Magnetococcales bacterium HCHbin5
TTTGCTGGATAGGATCGACTTGCCAGCAAGACCTGCGAAGCGGCGGTCTCAGCCAGTCTCACAGCTCCGGTTGCTCGCTGCGTGATGGGGGGTGGCAGTGGACGAAACGATGATCAAGGCCGTTGTTTGGTTACCAACAGCGTGAGGTGTATGGCAAAAAAATTACCTGCCTGATTCCCTTTGCATTAAGGGGTGTTTCAACAGAGGTGATGCAGTGCTGCATCAATACCGGCAATCTTCATGTTCTTGAGCAGATGCCGTTTGAAATAGAGGCCATGCGGCGGGATGGTGCTGTCTTTCCCATACGTCTGGCAATCGACCGGATGGAGATGGAGGGGTATTGTTACTATATTGCCACCATTGTGGATATGACGGAAGAGCGGCGGTTGCTGGAAGAGGTTGTGCAGTTGGAACGAACGATTGTCGACAATGCACCGTGTGGTATCGTTGTGGCAAACAAACAGGGAAATATCGTGATTTTCAATACAGCGGCAGAAAATCTTTTTGGCTATCGTCGGGGAGAGGTACTCGGTCAATCGCTGACAACATTGATTCCCGAGGGCAGACTGCGTGAAGGGCATACAGCCGGATTCCAGGCCTGTTTGGCGACCGGAGTACCCAACAAGGTGGCCCAATCTGTTTTTGAGGTGGAGGCCAAACGCAAAGACGACAGCGTTTTCCCGATCCGTTTGGCCATCAGTCAAACCGTCATAGGCGGGCAGCCTACCTTTGTGGGAATGATTGCCGATATAAGCAATGAGAGGCAGTTGTATCAGGAGTTGGTGCAATCGGAAAAGATGGCAGGTTTGGGCAGCATGGTGGCCGGAGTGGCCCATGAGATCAATACCCCGGTAGGCATCGGTGTCACCGCCGCTTCGGAGTTGGAGGCCCGTACCTGCACCTTTGCCGAGTTGCTGCACCGTGAGGGGATCTCCGAAGAGGAGCTGAATGAATATATCGCTTCGACCACCCGGCTGGTGGAGCTGATTCATACCAATCTGGACCGGGCCGTCAACCTGATACGCAGTTTCAAATCGGTGGCGGTCGATCAGTCCAGCGAGGAGTTGCGTACTTTCAAGCTGAAAGAGTATGTGGAATCCGTGGTACTCTCCTTGCGCCACGAACTGAAAGAGACCAGGCTGCGGGTGGAGGTCATCTGTCCACATGATCTGCAAATTCGCAGCTATCCCGGTCTCTTTTCGCAAATTGTGATCAATCTGATCAACAACTCCAAGATTCACGCCTTCGAGCCGAATGGTGCTGGGCAGATCACCATGGAGATCACGCTGCAGGGCGATCGGTTGCGTTTCCTCTATCGGGACAATGGCAAAGGCATGTCGGAAGAGATTCGGCATCGCATTTTTGAACCCTTTTTTACCACCAAACGGGAGATGGGCGGCAGTGGTCTGGGCATGTTTATTGTCTACAATCTTGTCACAAAAACGTTGGGTGGAACCATCTCCTGCCAAAGTATACCAGGCCAGGGCATGTCGGTTCAGATCGATGTGCCATCGGGATGCGTTGTGTCTGCTGCCCGGGCAACAAACCTGGGATAGCGACGCGCGTGGATTTTGCCAGCAATAAAGGAGAAAAGCGTGAGCGAAACGGGAACCGAATCCCAAAAAAAGTTGATGGTTTTCAAGAAAAAAGAGCTCCCCCAGGCCGCAGAGACCCGGCCATTGGCTGTTGCGTGGAAAGTTTTGGTTGTTGATGACGACGAGCAGATCCATATTCTCACCAGGGAAGTGCTGCAGGATTTTGTCTTTGAGGGGCGTCCTCTCCTGCTGATCTCAGCCTATTCCGGCCAGGAGGCCCAGCAGTTGCTGAAGCAGCATCTGGATGCGGCCGTTGTGCTGTTGGATGTGGTCATGGAGACAAGGCACGCAGGTTTGGAAGTTGTCAAGTTTATCCGCACGGAATTGGGCAGCCGACAGGTACGCATTCTGCTGAGGACCGGTCAGGCCGGCGAGTTTCCGGAAGAGAAAATTTTTGAAGAGTATGATATCAACAGCTTTCTGGAAAAGACGGATCTGACCAGTCGCAGGCTGAAAAGCGTTCTCAAGACTGCCCTGCGTGCGCACCGGGATATTTGCGAAATAGACCAGGCCCGTATCCGCGAGGTGGAGCTGCGGCGGGCGGCGGATGCGGCCAATGTAGCCAAGAGCAACTTTTTGCATATGATGAGTCACGAGCTGCGCACCCCTTTGCAGGGCACCAAAGGGCCGCTGGAAGAGTTCAAGACCCAGTTCGCGCTCTTTTCCGGTATCAGAAAGCTGCACACCCTGATCCGTTCTCTTGCGGATGATGCCCTGCGCGCCCAGTTCCGCTCTGCCCTGACGGAGGTTCAGACGGAGGTGGTGGAGATCGCCAGTCAGGGGCTCCAGTCGGTGGAACATCTCCTGGGTTTGGTGGAAGATATTCTCGACTTTGCACGTATCGAGGCCGGAAAGCTGCAGCTTTTCCCCTCTGCCCAGGCTGTTCAGCCGGTCATCCATGCGGTTATCGATACCGTGCGCCCGTTGGCCGAGCAGAAAGGGCTGCGCCTGGAGGTGCGGTCGACAGCAGGTTTGACCGTGATGGCGGATGAAAAACGGTTGAAACAGATCCTCTTCAATCTCCTGGGCAACGCCATCAAGTTTACCTCCCAGGGGAGCATCTCCTTGACGGCCTTCCCCGAAGGGAACCAGGCCCTTTTTTGTGTCGAGGACACCGGCTGCGGTATTCCGGATGAGAAGCAGGAGATGATTTTCGGGTTGTTTGAACAGGCGGACAACTCTGCCACCCGTTCAGCGGGCGGCACCGGGCTGGGGTTGCCCATCACCCGCGAGTTGGTACGCAAGCAGGGCGGCGAAATCCGGCTGCAAAGCGTTTTCGGCAAGGGGAGCGTTTTCAGCTTTACGCTGCCGTTGGCATCCCCCGACCTCCAACAATCGTGAGACGACAACAGAAAAGTTTATCCAGGCTCCTTGTTCCTACCTGCCAATCCAATCGAGCCAGCCGGCTGGCGGGTCTTTGGAGGGAGGAACCTCCGCTGCGGCATTGGCTCTTTGGAGGTACTCTTTTTCCACCTCAACCCGATAGAGTCGCCCCTCCATCGTTGTCCGATCGGCCATTTGGTTTTGATATTTCTCAAATTCTGCCAGACCTCGTTTGACGACGGCGATCATCTCTTCGATCTGGCATGGTTTGCGGAGATAGACGTTGGCACCGACCTCCAGCCCCTCCGGCAGACCGCCATCGCGCCCCGTCAACATGGCGATATAGACGCCGTCATATTCGACCGCACTGCGAACGGCCCGGCAGGTGGAGATGCCGTCCATGACGGGCATCATGATGTCCAGCACGATGACGCCGACCTGACCCGACTGGGCGCGCAGGATGGAGAGGGCCTCGGCCCCATTGGCCGCACCCAGAATGTTTTCGGGACCAAAAACCCGACCCAACTGCCGAACCAGAGGAGAGCGAATCTCTGTTTCGTTGTCATCGACAATCAGGACTTTGGACATGGCCGGTCTCCTCCTGACTTGTTTTCACCACGTCTGGAAATGGCCTCGGGGCAAATGACGGTTTTCATGTTTACAGGACTAACGCCGCAAAATTTCCAACATGTGGGGGGTAAAGTGGACGATAACCCCAAAGGCTGCCAGCAGCACCAGGCCCATGAAACCCATCCACATTTTGATCACCCACTCCGCCATATCCACCTTGCCCCGCAGTTTGTCGGAGACGGTGACCATCTCCTGGCTCAGGTAGATGTTTTCGGTTACCATGCCCACATGGTCGGCCACCCGCTCCAGCAGAATGCGGTCCGCGTCGGTGAACCCCAGATAGCCGTTGGGCCCTTTCTTGTTGATCACCTGTATCGCGCCCGTCACCTGATTGGAGGTCAGGCTCCGAATGGGCACGCACATCATGTTCTGGGTGACATAGCCGACGGTCTCTTCCACCTGCTTGGCGAACTCCGATTGCTGGTCTCGTCGAACAATCGCCACATGGCGACCTGTGGCCACCACGCGACCCACGTTGGAACCTGTCTTGGGTACGACAATGCTGCGCTCTTTCAAACCGGTTCCGCATTGCAGCCAGACAGCGTCAGTGACCGGATCATGGATAAAAAAACTGCACCGATCCGCATCCACCACCTTGGGCAATATTTCCATAAAAAAGTGGAGCAAATCTTGATTGCCACTGGAACTCCAGTTGCGGGTCAAAGCCTCTTGTTTGGCCTTCAGCTTTTGCCACTCATTCGCCAGATCCTGTTTCACTGCAACCTCTCATGTTAATTGTAGAGCAGAAATCATTCTTTTAATTACTAGATTAAGATGTGCATTACACGCATCTTCAGCAAGTGTACCACAATGGCAACGCTGTTGTAACTATTTTATCGCATGATGGGTTGATCAGCTCCACATAAACCCCAGGGCTTCCAATCGTTGGATACGCTGGGGATCCAGGCGTCCTTTTTTGTACTCCTGGCGTTGAAATTGTACCCACAGACCCAGGGCGGGGTTGTTGGCCCAAGGCACGGGTACATTGCAATGGCCGTGGCTCTCTTTGAAGGCGGCCAGTTCTGCCAGCATCTCTTCCAGTACCACCTCTTTCTGGTCCCAGATAAAACCGATGGCATCCAGGCGGTCGATCCGAACTTGGCTGAGATGGCCATGCAGGCGGGCCTGGCGTTGGGTGGTGGTCCAGGCCGACAGTCGGGGGTCACCGGTGCCCCGGGTGATCACGCAGCGGCCAAACTGCTCCCGGTAGTGGAGCAGTGCCAGATACATTTCATACCATTGGGCCTCCAGCGGATCCCAGAAAAAGCCCAGCGCATCCATCCGCTCAATGCGTTCCGGTTCCAGTTGTCCCGCTTTGTAGGCTTTTCGCTGGGCCACCACCCACCAGGCCAGTTGATTGTTTTCCGGATAGGTTTCCGGCACGATACAATTGCCATACCGATGGCGAAACTCGGCCATGGCGGCAAACATCTCTTCCCAAAAGACCGCCTTGGCGTCCCAGATAAAGCCCAACCCATTCAACCGCTGCACCTGTTCCGGCGAGAGGGCCCCGTTGGCATAGGCGCGCCGCACCGTTGCCACCCAGCGGGCCAGAGCGGGGTTTTCTGGAAACTGGGCGGGAATGATGCAGTGGTTGCGCTCTGTACGGAACTGTTTGACGGCCCACACCATGGCATCCCACTCCGCCTCCCGGCTATCCCAGATAAAGCCCAGGCCATCCAGGCTGTTGCGTTTTTCCGGGCTCAGGGTTTGGGCCATGCCGCTGCGGCGTTGCTGACGGATCCACTCCAGCAGCTCCGGCATCGCCTCCGTGACGTGGCAATGGCCGTGGCTGGCCTGAAACTCGGCCAGGGCTGTCAACTGTTGTTGCCACTCCCGCTCTTCGGGATCCCAGACAAAGCCCAGGCTGTCCAGGCGGACGATGCGTTCAGCGGCCAGACGTCCTGCCCGCCAATCCCGTCGCTGTTTGCTGACCCAATCGGCCAGCAGGGGGTTGTCTGGCCAGGAAGGGGGGACCAGACAGTGGCCCTGCTCGGTCTGAAACCGGGTCAGAGCCTCCAGTTGTTCTTCCCAGTAGGCTGCCTCCAGATCCCAGCAAAAGCCCAATTCATCCAGCAAGACCTGTCGTTCGACCGCCAGTTTGCCGCGTCCCCGCTCCTTGCGCTGCTCTTTGGCCCAGAAGGCCAGGGCGGGGTTTTCCGGCCAGACCTCGGGAATATTGCCGTGGCCGTGCTGTTGTTTGAACTGCAAAAAATCGGCGAACTGCTCTTCCCATCGTGCCTGTTCCAGATCCCAGCAAAATCCCAGTCCGCTCAACAGTTCCACCCGTTGGGCGGTGAGGTTGCCCTTGGCGAGGGTGGCGCGTTGCTGCTTGGCCCATTCGGCCAGGGCGGGTTGGCTGGGCCAATGTTCCGGTACCACGCCGTGGCCTTGTTGCTCCTGAAAGGCTTGGAAGTGTCCAAACATTTCATCCCAGGCGGCTTGCTCTGGATCCCAGACAAAGCCGATGCTCTCCAGGCGGGCCTGGGCGTCGGCTTCCAGGCGGCCGCGGAGATACTCCCGCCGCTGCAGTTGCACCCAATCGGCCAGGACGGGGTCCACCGGCCAACGGGGTGGAACCTGCACATGGCCATACTGTTGGTGATAGCGTTGCAGGGTGGCAAATTGGGCATCCCACGCCGCTTTTTTCAGATCCCAGACAAAGCCGAGCTGTTCCAGTCGCTGGACCCGATCCGGGCGCAAGCTCTCTTTGCGGTAGGCCCGCCGTTGCTGTTCCACCCATTCGGCTACGGTGGCATCCTGTTCTTCGTTGGCCTGTTGCCATTGGCCAAACCGTTGGTCCCACAGCGAGCAGAGCCGATCCAGAAAATGGTGCCAGATGGCATCTGCCCAGGCGGTGGGCAGGCTGTCGGGCAACACAATCTGGAACCGTTCTCCCAGGGGGGATCCCACTCCGTGCCGGCCGGGCCAGATTCCCTGCATGCCAAACGTTTCGCCCGCCTGGCAAATCTGCTGTTCCAGGGTTGAGTCCAGCTCCCGCAGTATCTGCACCACCTCCCAGAGGGTATCGGCTGTCGCCAGGCACTGGGCGGCCAGGGTGGCGGTTGGATTGTGTTCCTCCTCTGTCCCGGACGGGAGCCGCAGCGGGATGCATATCTGACCCTGGAGTTGATTTTCCATCGGGTTGATTGCCGCCTTGCCCAGGAGAGCCCCCAGGGCGCGGGGCAGATCCCACTTGACCTTTTTGCTGCCCTGGGCAAAGCAGATCAGGTCGGCAGGGGGGGGGGAGAGGCCGTCACTCAGGGCGCGGGCGGTATGCAGGAGGGCTTTGGGGGCATGGCTGAACTGGTGCAGCAGGGCCTCCCGTTCGGCGGCGGTGGCGGTTCCCTCCAGGCATAAGGTCAAGAACGCCTCTGCCTGGGGGGCCTCCTTGCCTGCAACGATTGGGAGCGTCTGCCACCATTCGGTCAGGTTTGCGTTGGCGAAGGCGCGGGCCTCCTGTATGGTACCGTGGTAGATCTGGACATGGTGGGCATGGGTTTGGGTCAGAACCATCCCCAGGGCATGGGCGCACAGTTGCAGTCGCTCTTCGTCTTCGCTGTGGCTGCTGGCCTCGGCGGGTACCAGCACCAGCCGCAGTTGCCATGGGCGCAACAATCCGTCTGCCATTCCTTGGGGCAGGGGGGCGACCGGCAGGATTGGCCCGTACAGGAGCGGCTCTTCCAGGCTCCAGAGGGGGCGGGGTTCGCCTTCTGCGTCCCGGCTGGCACTGTTGGCGTGGCGGGTGGTGGCACTCAAAAAAAGCCGTTTGCGCAGGGGCAGGTTGCCATCATCCAGCACAAAGGGGTCGGTCAAGGTCTCCTGGCTTTCCAGCAGGATACCCAGGTCAAACGGGGCAAATCCCACCATGGCCCGGGCGACGATGCGCACGGAGCCATAGGTGGTCAGCACCACCCGCACACCCTGAAAACGCCAACCCAGGAAGCGGCGCACGGCTTCGCTCTCTCCCACCAGTGGCAGGTCAAAGTCGGCCTGTCGCAGGGCGGCGGCGTCGGCACCGCTGAGGAGGTCGGTACCCACCCACAGGGTGGCCAGGTCGGACCAGGCGGCATGTTGACGCCACAGCAGCAGGGTGTCCCGCAGGTGTGTCAGGGAGGGGGAGACCAGCAGCACGGTACGGCCGCCACCCACCCCTTCCGCCCATTTCAGGGCCAGCAGTTCCGCGCCGATACCGGGCGCGACCACGGCCAGCAGGCGATCCTGTTTTTCCAGTGCATGTTGCACGGTGGCCACGTAGCGGGCCTGTTGGGGGTTGGGGGGGAGGCGGTCGGGCACCATGCCGCCGCCTTGCAGCCAGCGGCGGATGGCATTGAAGGACCGGGCGGTCAGGCGGTCCAGGTCGTTGCCCAGTATGGCATGGAAGCCGTTGTGGTTGCGCAGGGGTGGGGGGAGGCTGGTGCAGTTGGTGAACAGCAGCGGTTGGGGCACCCGATCTGCCAGCTCCAGAAAGGGCAGCACCTCTTTGCGTCCCAGGGGCGGGCGGTCCGGGCGGAACAGCAGTTGGTAGGGATAAATTTCGCCGGAGAGGGTACGAAAAATACCATCGGCTCCGGTGATCCGTTCCGGCAGTCCGTGGCGGCGGCGGGCTTCCAGTGGGATGGTGCCTTCCGGCCAGATGTCTGCGGCCTGGGGCAGGGTCCGAATGGCCAGGTAGGCTTCGGCAAAGACCGAGAAGGCGATAAACTGCTCCTCTGCGGTTCCCAGTGCGGCCAGTCGGCTTTCCAGTTGGGAAAAGCGGGACAGTCCGTTAAATAGGCCACGTTGCAGCAGAATCAGGGCTTGTGAGTGGTTCGGTAACATGTTTCAGAAACAACCTTTACATATCTGTAACGATTTTTTTAAACAATCGTAGAGGTGCGGTTTTCTTAATCTTTTAAAACAATTGCAGGGGTCCGGGGAGCGTCACGCTCCCCGGTGGGGTGCAGGGGCAAAGCCCCTGCATGTAACGGGCGCGCTGCGCCCAAAACGCCCTGCAGGGGCACTGCTGGAGGGCGGCAGCCCGACCGCAAGCTGGCCAAATTGGGCATGGTTTGGAAAAAAAACATTCCTGGCCTTGTATCAGAAAAAAAACTGAATATCCGAACCTTCTGCTTTCTTATCCAGGCATTGTCCATAACATAACCGTGCGAGTCGGGCTGCCGCCCTCCCAAGGTCGCCCCTTCGGGGCGGTTTTGGGCGCGTTGCGCAAATTTTCTGCGAAAATTTGCTTTGGGAAAACGCGCCGTTCATGCAGGGGCTCCGCCCCTGCACCCCGCCGGGGACCATGACGGTCCCCGGACCCCTGCAATCGTTCAACAGAAGGTCGCAATCGCGTTAGGTCAGCGCGGCGTTGCATCCGGCAACCCGCCATCCACCGGCAGGGTGACGCCTGTTGAGGGGGTCTGTCTGGTTGCAAAAAACAGGACCGCGTTGGCCACATGGGTCGCGGTGATGCGTGCTTTTAACAGGTTGCGGTTCTGGTAGTAGCTCTCCAATCCGGCGGCGTCCAGCCCCCGGGCCCGCATGCGATCCGGTCCCACCTCGGCCCACAACCCGGACGGTCGCTGGCCATCCGAAAAGACCCCGTCCGGTGCCACCATGTTGACCCGTACCCCCATCGAAGCCAACTCCAGCGAGGCGATCCGGGCCAATTGATGCGCTGCCGCCTTGGTCGCACTGTAGGCCCCGAAATTGGCCCCGGGCGCAAAAACATTTTTGGTGGAGATCAACACCACATCCCCACCCGTGCCCTGCTGCCGAAAATGGCGGGCTGCCGCCGACAACAGATGCAGGGTGCCCTCGACATTGACCCGTTGCAGTCGCAAAAAGGCCTCCACCTGCATCGCCTCCAGCGAAGAGACATGGGCCAGCCCCGCATTCAGAACCAGCAGATCCAGACCGCCCCACTGCTGTATCAACTGCTGCAAACCGTCGGCCACCGATTGGGGATCGGTCACATCCATCGCCACCGGCAACACCCGGCTGCCATGAACCGCCTGCAACCCGGCGGCCACCGCCTGCAACCCTTCGCCCGGCAGGTCTACCAGGGCCACGTGGGCCCCCTGCACCAGCAACTCCCGGCACAAACCGGAACCAATGGCCCCGGCGGCCCCGGTCACCAACGCCACCGACCGACCCAATGCCGGAGTTGCTGCCTGCCCCAGCTTGGCCCGTTGGGGCGCGTAATATTCCATGGCAAATTGATCCTGCACCGAGACCCCCTCGTAACGCCCCCCCATCCGGGCCATGGAGCCCTTGACCGCCAGCGTTTGCAGGGCCAAATCCCAAACCAACGCCGCCTCTTGACTGTTTTGCCCCACACAGACGGCCCCGATTCCCGGGATCAGCACAAGCCGCGGAGAGTCGTCCAGGGGGGTGACCGCCATGCCAGCGGCGGCGGTGGTCAGATAGGCGTGATAGGCCTGCCGATACTGTTCCACCGCTGCGCGAACCCCTTCCGGGCTGGCGGCGGCCTCCGGTGCCAACCACAAAGGCAGCGGCTTGAGCCGGATCAAATGGTCGGTGGTGAGAGGCGGGGAGACCAACAGGGTCTGGATGTCGGGCTGGTCCAGCAGGGCCAGAATATCCGGGTTGATCAGGGGGCGCAAAATAAAACGTTGCCAGGGATGGTCCGGATCCGCGGTGGCGACCGCCAACGCGCCCCGCAACATCGGGGCAAATTCGCCATAGCGTGCCCATGCGGCTGTGACCGCTGTGGCATCCGGTGGCGGCTGTGGCTGCATCCGGCTGGCAATAAAGGCTTCGGCTTGGCTGACCAGCTCGATGGTGCGTTGATAGCTCTCCTGGGCACTCTCCCCCCAGGTCAGCAGGCCATGTTTCATCAACACCATGCCCCGACTGTGGGGAGCCTGGGCAAAGGCTTCGGCCACCGCCTTGGCCAGGGCAAAGCCTGGGTGGACATAGGGTAAAATGATCACATCCGGCCCCAGGGCCTCGGCGATCAGGGCCCGGCCACCCTCCTGATTGGTCAGGGTCAGAATGGCATCGGCATGGGTATGATCGATCCATTTGGGGGGCAAAAAGGCGTGGAGCAGGCTTTCGATGGAGGGGGTGGCTGCGTCGGGTTCCAACCGGTGGGCGCGCAACACCTGGACCATGTCGGCATCCCCCAAATGGGGCAGCGACTGCAACCGCTGCAAAAAGGGCAGTGCCAGCGGGGCATGGCCGCCCGGTTCCATGGTGGCCAGATTCCAGCCGGAGGCCTTGACATAGAGCGCGGGCTCGGCCTCTCCCAGCAGATTGGTCCAGACGCTCTTGACGGAGGTATTGCCACCGCCGTGCAGAACCAAACTTTTTTCCGCTCCCAGCAGGCGGCTGGCATAGGTGCGCAGGGCCAGATCCGCTCCCCACCGGGGGGTGTCCCGGGTCAAGGCCTGGGCAGCGTCTGTGGTGGACCAACGGTTTTCCATGCTGTTTTCCTAACCGGCCAGGGATTGATAATATTCGTAAGCCTCATTGGGTTTCATATTTTCGTGTACCACTTTGCGGACCGCCTGGATCATGGCGGTGGGGGCGGTGGACTGGAAAATATTGCGTCCCATGTCGACACCGGCGGCTCCCTGTTGTACCGCCTGGTAGGCCATGGTCAGGGCCTCTTTTTCCGGCAATTTTTTGCCGCCTGCGATGACGATGGGAACGGGGCAGGCGGCGGCGACCGTTTCAAAGCCTTTTTCCACGAAGTAGGTTTTGACATAGGTTGCCCCCAACTCGGCGCAGATGCGGGTGGCCAGGCGCATATATTTGGCATCCCGTGCCAGCTCTTTGCCCACGGCTGTCACCCCCAGGACCGGCATGCCGTAGCGGTTGCCCTGGTCCACCAACTGGGTCATGTTGTGGACCGATTGGGTTTCAAAGGGGCCGCCGATAAAGACCTGCACGGCCACGGCGGCCACGTTCAGGCGCAAGGCATCTTCCATATCGACGGCGATCCGTTCATCGGAGAGCTCTTTCAGGATGCTGGGCCCGCCGCTGGCCCGCAACACCACCCCCTTGTTGAAGGTGGGTGGGATCAGGGAGCGCAACACGCCGCGGGTACACATCAGGGTATTGGCGTAGGGCAGCAAGGGGTTGATATTGACATCGATGCGTTCAAGCCCCGAGGTGGGCCCCATGAAATAGCCGTGGTCCACCGCCAGCATGACGGTACGGCCGGTTTTGGGATCAAAAATGTGGGAGAGGCGATTTTTCATGCCCCAGTCCAGCGATTGGCACCCTTTCAGTGGGAATGTTTCTGCTGTTTGGGCAATATCCAGATGATAGTCGTGGGTATCTTGAATGCCGTCCGTATCTGCCATGGTGGTTCCTTTGTTGTGTGATCGATGGGGATTTTCTCTGCACAGGCGTCTGAGATTCCAGCCGCCTATTCAGACACAATTGGCCATTGGGGACAAGTCTTGACATGATGACAGCCCTTTTTTAACCAATTGGGGGAGCGGGTTCAACGGACAACCGTTGAGCATGCTTTCCACTGTGGCCATTTTCTGCTAGCATGCTGGTTTCTCTTTCCAGGAAACATCGCTGGTGGAAAGGCTGTTGACCTCTCATGAAAAAGCCACGTCCCAATCTGCCCTTCATCGCTGCCCACGAACTGGCTGTCAGGCCGTTTCCGGCTTGGGAAAACCATGTCCATTCCAATTTTTCCGATGGCTCTGCCCCTCTGGCTGCTGTGGTCAAGCAGGCTGCTGCGTGCGGCATCACCCGCTTGATTGTCACCGAGCATACCGAACCCGAGCTGGTGGATGGTCCGGACTGGTTTGCCCGTTACATGGCGGAAGCCAGGCGGTTGCGTTTGCACCCCCCGCATGGGATGGAAATTTTGTTCGGGTTGGAGGTGCCGATTACCGATTTTAACGGTGGCCTGCTGTTGGAGCCTGAGATGGTTGCCGAGAGTGAATTTATCCTGGGTGCGGTGCATGCCTATCCCGGTTATGGCTGGACCATGGGTCAACTGCCCCCCAAACTGGCCATCGAGCTGGAGTTTAACGGTTTGATGGCGTTGGCGGAAAATCCGCTGGTGGATGCCATTGCCCATCCGGGCGGGGTGTGTCACAAGCACGCCACTCCTTTTCCCTTCTCCCTGTTTGAGGAGGTGGTACGCAAGGCCACCCGTCACGGTATCGCCATTGAGCTGAATCCCGCCTATCAGGAGCCGATGGCTCCCTATCTTGAAATTTGCCGTCGTCACGATGCCCTGATCTCTCCGGGTTCCAATGCGCACCATCTGGAAGAGATAGGCTGGGCGTATCACGAGTTGAATAAACTGCAAAGAGGTCTGTTTCCCCGATAGCTGGCGTTCTGCCCGTACCATGCCACACCATCCAACCGGAGCTTACGTACCATGAAAGAGCTTAAATTTATTGTTCAGGAATCCAACAACACCCCGCATCATACGGTCACCATTCGCAAGGAAAAAAATAATTTATCTGCCCGCTGTACGTGTGAGTCTGGTGGTCATGACAGCCTTTGTCAGCACCGTTTATCCATTCTTGCCGGCAAGGCCAAGTGGGTGATCAGTGACAATGGGGCGGATGTCAAGCGGGTCATCAACTGGTTGGCCTGGACCGATGTCGGGTTGGCGATCAACGAGGTGACGCAGGCGCAAAAGCAGTTGAAGGCGGCCGGGAAGGAGCTGGAGGCGGCCACGGAGCGTCTCAAGGAGGCGGAGAAGGCGGCTGCGGAGGCGCGGACAAAGTTGATCGAGGTGATGAACGATTGATGGTTGCATAATATAATTGCGGGGGCCTGGGGAGCGTGACGTGCTACGGGGCCGGGTCCACCATTGTCAAGGCATGCCCGCGCCGACCGTGTCGCGCCCGGCCTCGCTCGTCGAAATCGATGGATCTTTTCCGCGTCAAACCTCTATACTGCACCGGAAACTTTTCTCTTGCAAATCCGCCGGGGAGCAGCCATGCCAGATACTCTTGTTCATATCCCGATTGTCCTGATCGACATCGAGGGGTACTCCCGGTTGCGAGAGGCAGCCGAACAGCGGACAGTGCTGGCACGCCTGAACCGGGTGCTGGAAGAGAGCCTCAAACCGTTCAGCGGCTACGGAGATCCCCACACCCTTTTTGGCTGGCACGGAACCGGAGATGGCTACTATATCACCATGCAGGGATTTTCCTCATCGGTGGCCATGCGTTTTGCCGTCGATCTGGAAAAAAAGCTGACCAGGGAGAATGCCCAATATCCAGACTTTCCCCTGCGGTTGCGCATCGGGCTTTGCCTGGGGGATGTGGAGAGGGTGGGCAGACAACAGTTGAGCCGGGCCTACACCGAAGCCAACCGACTGGTGGATCACTCCTGGACCAGAGCGGTTTTGCAGCGACGCCCGGAGGGAGCTACCGTGCTGGTCACCTCTGCCCTGTTCATGGATGATTGGAAGGAGAACGGGAGGGTGCATGGCAGAACATTGGCCATTCCCAAACTGCCGCCCTGGCAAAAGGTTGTATTTTCCATCAAGCATGACGAGACAGTGACAGGGTACCTGCGGGTGGAGGCGGCGTTGCTCGACGCCATCCGGGCGGAGCCGTCGCCATCTCTTGCCCCAGCCGCCACCACCGTTGACCTCATCCCCTGGCTGGAAAGCCTGCTGGACCGCACCGGCAGTCTGGAAGTTCGCGGCATTGGCTCCGGTGCGGGGCGGCAGCAGGAGGCGGGCAAATATCCCATCGAGCAGTTGTACACCCCGCTGCGCAGCCAGGGCAGCCTGGATGCGGGAGCGAAGCGAACAAAAACGGCCCCCCCGCGGGATGGGGAGTGGATGCGGGAGGAAAAACAGATGGTCTCTCTGGCAGAGTTGCTGCCCAGCCATCGGCAACTGCTCATCGAGGGCCAACCGGGGGCGGGCAAGACCACCTTCCTGAAGCTGGTGGCGGCCATGCTGGCCAAGGATCTGCTCGGGATACCGCACCCGCACGGCAGTTGGCGGCAATACCATCTGGGTATGCAAGAGGCCGCTCGCCATCCGCTCTTTCTCCGGTTGTCGGAACTGGCTCGCCTGCTGGCCGCCGATCCTCAACCCGCCGCTGACGACCGTCGCCGCCTGCTGGATCTGCTGGTGGTCTCTCCCAATGGCAGCGCGGACCCGGCCTGGCGCAGCCATTGGGAGGGGTTGCTGCGGCGAGGGGAGGTTATACTCCTGCTGGATGGTCTGGACGAGGTGGCGGATGAGGTGCTGCGCAGACGGGTGGTCTCGATTGTTCATGATGCCGTGCGCAACTGGTCCCGATGCCCGCTGTTGGTGAGCAGCCGCCCCTTTGGGGTCGGGCAGATGAAGGGGCTCAATTTTCAGCATGTGCGCATTGAGCCCTTCGGAGAGGAGGAGATTCATACCTTTATCGATCGCTGGTCGACCGCCCTGTATGCCTTTGCCGAAAGTGATCGGCCGCCCCAGGTTGCCGCCAATCATCAGCAAATTTTGCTGCAGGCCATTCTGCACAGGCCAGCCATCCGGCTGTTGGCGACCAATCCGGTGATGCTCACCTGTTTGTGTGTGGTGCATTGGAACGAGGGCAGACTGCCGGAGGCGCGGGCACGGGTCTATCAGGCGGTGATGCGCTGGTTGATCGCCGCCCGGTCGCAGGAGCGTACCGGGGCGGGTTACACGGACCATTTTGCCATGAAAGCCTTTGCCGCCCTGGCCCTGACCATGATGCAGGCTGGCAAGGGTGGCACGCAGGCGGTGTTCAGTACCCAGGAGGGGAGCGAGGCGGTGCATGTCCTGGTGCAACGCCATCTGCCCCAGGGGCACGACAGGGCGGAGCAACACCGCCTGGGCAGAGTCTGGCTGGCCTTTGAATGTTTGTACAGCGGTATTGTGGAGGAGGTGGGGGAGCAACGGCTTAAATTCTGGCACCTGACCTTTCAGGAGTATCTGGCTGCCCTGGCCCTGGCCTGGTTGGGGGATGGGGAGCGCACCGGTGAGGATTACTGGCCGTTGATTCGGGACAGGCTGGAGGCACCGCAGTGGCGGGAAACGGTGGCCCTGTTGCCTGGAACCCTGTTTGACGAAGGGGGAGATCTGCGGGTGGATCGTCTGCTGGAGCGGGTGCTGGCCTTACGGGGCCAGGATCCCACTTTGGCCCGGGATGCGGCCACAGCCGGCATTGTTGGCCGCCTGCTGGAGCCGATGGCTGCCTACCAGTACCAGCCCTCTCCGGCCTTCAACCAGCGGTGGCAGGCGGTTTTAACCCGTGTTTTGGAGCTGTTTACCCAGGCGGGTGCGCAACAGGTGCCCATCCAAACACGCATAGAGGTGGCCAAGGCATTGGGCCGGGGGGGCGATCCCCGCCTGCAGGGGCTGAATCTGATCGAGGTGCCCGATACAGGGGGGTGGAGCCTGGGCAAATATTTGGTGACCGTTGCCGAATACCGGGCCTTTGTCGAGCAGGAGGGCTATCGGGAACAACGCTGGTGGTGTGATGCGGGTTGGCGACTGCGGGCAAAAAAAGGCTGGGAAAGCCCTGGCAATTGGGATGATCAATGCCTGCATTCCAACCGACCCGTAGTTAATGTCTCCTGGTTTGAGGCCATGGCCTACTGCCGCTGGTTGAGTGCGCGGGAACAACGGCTCATCCGGTTGCCGGTTGAAAAAGTATGGGCAAAGGCGGCTGGTCAGGGGAAATATCCCTGGGGAGATGCGGAGCCAAGCCCTGAAAGGGCCAATTTTGATAGGAATGTGGGTGCGCCCACCCCGGTGGGACTCTATCCCGCCGGGGATGGCCTGCAGGGCCATTGTGACTTGGCGGGGAATGTCTGGGAGTGGCAGCGTAACCCGTATGAAAGCCAGGAAGCCATAGAGACACCGACAGACCCGGCCGTCGCCGCTGACGATGTGCCGGTTTGGCGGGGCGGTGGGTCCTGGTTCGGTCCTGCCGGCAACCTGCGTGCGGCCAGCCGCGGTGGGGGCTCTGCCGAGTTCCGGCTCGGCAACCTGGGGTTCCGTGTGGCGGCCGCGCCCTCGAGCATGATTGCATCTTGATTTTTTGCTCTTTGCAGGGTCCAGGGAGTGTGTCCGAGATGTTTTTTGCATCCATATTGACTGAGAAGTGTCAATCCGGGGAATTAACTGTCTCTACGATAAGGTATATCGGAAAGATGTACTGGATGAGGCGTGGAAGCGTGTGAGGGAGAACGGGGGCGCGGCTGGCGTGGACCGGATGGGCATAGAGGAGGTGGAGGCATGCGGGGGCAAGACAACCTCAAACATCCCCACGCCCAGCCCCGGCCCACCGACTGTGCCGTGATCCATTTGGGGCCGCGGAGGCGCGGACAAAGTTGATCGAGGTGATGAACGATTGACGGTTGCGTAATACAATTGCGGGGGCCCGGGGAGCGTGATGCTCCCCGGGCTTTATGCAGTTGTGTGGGTTATGCCTTGATGCGCAGGGTGCGTACCTGGCAGCACTGGCCGATCAGGTTATGTGTCTCCCGCTTTTTCAGCCAGCGTACGGTTGCCATGGTGAGCAGCGGTTCCAGGGCGACCACCGCCAGGTAGGAGAGGGCAAAGCTTGCCCAGGCGGTCCATGGGGTGTTGACCTCGCTTACCATCAACCAGAAGCCCACCATGGCGGTGACGCCGGTATAGTACAGGGCGTCCAGACGGACGATCTCCCGCCAACCCAGGGGGATACGCTGTTCCAGCAGGCGTTGCCCCCGGAGATGGTGAACCCCGATCAGGGGTATGATCAGCGAGAGGCTATTGACCGCCAGATGGGACAGGTCACTGGGTTCAAACAGCCCGCCCTGCAGCAGCAACCCCAGGGCAAAGCCGAACAGGGTGGGCAGATAGCCAAAGCTGAGGTAGACGGCCATGGCTCCCACAAAATGGAGTTCCGACGGACCGACGGTCAGGTGGAAGGACTCCATGAACAGGGAAAAAAAGAGGGCGGCCAGCAGGGTGCGCAGTGGAGCCGTGGGCGATTGGAGCAGCCCGGTGGCGTGACGGCCCAGCAGGGCGACGGCGGCCACGTTGGCCAATAAAACTTTTGTGGGTACGATGATACCGGGTTCGATGTGCATGGTTTGTTGCTCCTCAAAATAACGGGCAGGAAATGTTGCCAGCCGGGCTGGTCAACCGGAGTTACCCCGGGCCTGCGGGTGTGAGGAGGAGAGAGAGGGGTGGAAGAGGGGGACCATGCGGGGTCGCGGGCAAGACAGAACCGGGCGCACCGTCCCGGCTTCCCGCCCATGCCGCCCTCCGCAGCACGCACAAGCCACTTCCCAGGCCGGTCTCCGGGCTTGCGCGGGGGTGTTCCAGGAACAGAACACCCAGGCCCACCGCCTTCCCGGCCTGAAAGGCCAGTGGCATAGTGGTGGACCGTTGACACGCCTACCGTTGCGGGGGCAGCACCGGAATTGCCGACGGGCGGCTGACCGGATTTCCCGTTTCAGTTCGAGGTTGGGAAACCGCGAACCACCCAGGATGGGATGACGACCATGCTACGGAGTCGGGGCCACCGCTGTCAAGGTCTCAGCCAGCCATCAAACGGTGGCTGCAGCAGAATGGCGATTCTTGCCATTTCATGCCATTTGTGACATGTTGTCCGCCGTAGACACCATTCAAGGAGAAACCCGTATGCAAAGCATGAACATTTCCCTGCCTGAACCCTTGAAACAATTTGTGGACGGACAAATTGCCCAGGGGCGTTACAGCAGTGCCAGCGAATATATGCGTGAGTTGATTCGTGCTGATGAGAAGCGCAAGGCCGAAGAACAGCTTGAAGCGAAACTGTTGGAAGGACTGAACAGCCCAGAAAGTGAACTTGGCCCAACGGAGTGGATCAACCTGCGCAAAGAGGCTCTTGCTCTTCTGGAATCAAGAAGGGCACAGCGTTGATGTCAAAGGTTTATCAACGCGAGCGGGCAAGGCGCGATCTTGTCGAGCCCACTGTCTGGTTCTCCACTGACTTTGCGAAACATCTCGGATACACCCCTTGTGCCCAATAAAAAACAATAAAATAAATATTTAATCGTACTTAATTAATGGCGCGGCCGCCACACGGAACCAGCGGGGCCGGATTTGCACGGGAGAGGGCCACCCATCTGCACCATGCCGACGCGAGGAGAACAAACCATGCCATTTCGTTGGAATCCCGAATTGACAGCCATGGATGTGACACCTGAGATCTTTTTCCAGCAACGACGGCAGTTTATCCAACAAAGTGCCCTGCTGGGTGCGGGCGTGGCTCTGGGAGGGATCGCGCCCGCTGTCAGCCTGGCCGAGCCCGGAGAGCCACTGACCAACGTGCAAAAAGGGGTGGTCACACTGGATGAGCCCGTCACCCCCTTCAAGGATGCCAGCAGTTATACCAACTTTTATGAGTTGGGCAGCGGCAAGGAGGAGCCCGCCCGTTATGGAGACCGCCTGCAAACCGATCCCTGGCACGTGGTGATCGAGGGGGAGGTCAACCGACCCGGTCGCTGGTCGCTGGCGGATCTGCTCAAGCCCCATCCCCTGGAAGAGCGGGTCTACCGGTTGCGGTGCGTGGAGGCCTGGTCCATGGTGATTCCCTGGATCGGCTTTCCATTGAAAGGGCTGCTGGAACGGTTTGAACCCACAGCAAAGGCCCGTTATGTGGCCTTTGAAACCATCCACGATCCCAGTCGCCTGCCGGGCCAGGCCCAGAATATGCTGGACTGGCCCTATCGGGAGGGGTTGCGGTTGGATGAGGCTCTCCACCCGCTGACCATCCTGGCGGTCGGAATGTACGGGCGTGTGCTGCCCAACCAGAACGGGGCCCCCTTGCGGCTGGTGGTGCCCTGGAAATATGGCTTCAAAAGCATCAAATCCATCGTGCGCATCACCCTGACCGAAAACCAGCCCCCGACCTCCTGGAACCAGCAGGCCCCGACAGAATACGGCTTCTATGCCAACGTGAATCCAGCGGTGGACCACCCCCGCTGGGACCAGAGCAAAGAACGCCGTATCGGCGAGTTTTTACGGCGGCCAACTTTGCCCTTCAATGGCTACCAAACCCAGGTGGCCAGCCTCTACCAGGGTATGGATCTGAGCAAAAATTTTTAAGGGTCACCGCATGCAGATTCCGCAACCGGTCTGGTTATTGTTGGGGCTGTCGCCGTTGGCCAGATTGATCCAGAGCGGTATCAGCGGCGGCCTGGGGGCCAATCCGATCGAATATATCATCCGCTTCAGCGGCGATTGGGCACTGTGGCTGCTGCTGATCAGCCTGAGCATCTCTCCCATCGCCCGGCTGCCCGGCTGCCGAGGCGTGATCCGCCTGCGGCGTCTGGCCGGTCTGTTTTGCTTTTTTTATGCAACCCTCCACCTGTGCAGCTACCTGGTACTGGACAAATATTTTGACTGGTTTGACATCGGGCGGGATCTCCGCAAACGCCCCTACATCACCGTCGGATTCAGCACCTTCCTGCTGCTGCTGCCCCTGGCGGTGACCTCCAGCAAAGGCTGGATAAAACGGTTGGGCCGCCACTGGGGAACCCTGCACACACTGGTCTACCCAGCCGCCATCCTGGCAATCTGCCACTATTTTTTGATGACCAAGGCCGATTGGCGACTGCCCGCACTGCATGCCCTCCTGCTCGCCCTTTTGCTGGGATGGCGTTGGCGACGCAACATTTTTTCTCCCCTGCCTGGCTGAGCTGCCCCAAAAACCGCCCGGAATTTATGGACCCCCCCCTTGCCCAATCAAGAGTCGGTGCCTATATAGCCAGCCGAGGGTCGTTGACAGCCTGCCAAGGCGTTGCTATTGTTCCAGGCTGTTGCGGAGGGGTCGGTTTAAACGACACCTCCCCCGTGTTGATGATTGCCTTTTAGTGTGCCTGTGCCTTTATGCTGACCAAACGTCACCACGAAATTCTCAAACTGGTCGTGCTCGCCCACGCGGAGGGGGGGGAACCGGTCGGTTCCAAGACAATCAGCGAACGCTCCCAGTTGGGTGTCTCTGCGGCCACCGTCCGCAACGCCATGGTGGAGCTGGAAGAGATGGGTCTGTTGACGCAACCCCATCTTTCAGCGGGTCGGGTGCCCACCGATCTGGGGTTTCGCTTTTATGTGGACAGCCTGCTGGAGCTCTCCTCGCTGGGAAGCGAAGAGCAGGCGCAGATTGTCCGGGCCTGCGAACAGGGCCCCGAAGACCTGGAGACCGTTCTGGCCCGCGTCAGCCAACTGTTGGCCAGCATGACCCTGAATGCCTGTATGGTGCGAACGCCTGACCTTTCTCATGCGCTGTTGCGGCGGGTCCAGTTTATCAAACTGGCCAACCATGCCGGTCTGGACCGTATTCTGGCCCTGCTGATCTCCGACTCCGGCCAACTGCGCAGCCGCATATTTTACCTGGAAAGCAACCCGTCACAGGAAAAACTGGACCAGTTCAGTGCCTTTCTGAGCCACCAACTGGAGGGGATGACCCTGCCGGAGGTGCGGGAACATCTGCAGCGCGAGGTGGAACAGAGCGAACTGGAATACCGAGCCCTCTGCGGCAACCTGCTGGAGAGTATCGCCGGCTTTTCCCTGGGGGGCGGGCTGATCGTCAATGGGCGCATGAACGTCTTCCGCTCCTTTATGGATCTCTCCCATATCCGGGAAGTGCTGTCCGTGCTGGAAGAGAAAAAAGCACTGGTCAGCCTGCTGGATAAATGCCTGGACATGCAAGGCGTTCGGCTTTTTATCGGCGCGGAAGCGGAGTTGAACCGCAGCGGCTGCGCAGTGGTGGCCGCCCCTTTCAAGGGGGTGGATGGGAGCAGCCCCGGCACCTTGGGGGTTTTTGGCCCGACACGGATGGATTATGCCCATATCATTCCCCTGGTGGGATTCACGACCAAAATTTTAAGTACCCTGTTTTCAGATGGAACCCTCTCCGGACCAGTGCGCGTCTCTCTGGGCAACCGTTCGGACAACAGGGAGAGCAGCGCGTGAGTGGCAAAGAACGGGCTTCAGGCAGGGATTTCAAGGAGGCTCAGATGAAAAAAACAGCAGCAAAAACAGAACAGAAATCGGCTGCAGCCGAGGCTATGACCGATAAGGAGGAGGGGGAAAGCACAATGGAAGAGCAAGAGGGTTTGGAGCCGGAGGTTTCAGAATCCACAGAGGCCAACGACCCCCGATTGGTCGACAACGATACGTTGGAGGATGAGGGTATGCGACTGTTTGGCGGAAAAGAGGGTCAAAAATCTGCAGAAAGTCGTGGACCTTCCCTGGAGGAGCAGTTGCAGGCGGCCAATGCCCTGGTCGAAGAGCATCGCAACGCCTCCTTGCGGGCCGTGGCGGAGATGCAAAATGTTCGCAAACGGTTTGAACGGGAAAGTCAGCAGGCGCGCCAATTTGCAGTCGAGGGCTTTGCGCGGGATCTGCTGATGGTGGCAGACAACCTGGAACGGGCCCTGGCCGCCGTGCCGACCGAGTGCAGCAACGAGCTGAAAATGTTTGGCGAAGGGGTGGCCATGACCCAGAATGAGTTGACCCGCGCCTTCAACAAACATGGCGTCACCCGTCTGGAGAGCCTGGGTGCGGCGTTTGATCCCCACCTGCATCAGGCCGTGTTGCAGGTGGAGGAGGCTAGTGCGCAACCGGGTACCGTGGTGAAAGAGTTGCAGCCGGGCTATCTGCTGAATGGTCGCCTGTTGCGCCCCGCCATGGTGGGCGTGGCCAAAGAGATGGAACCGCCCGTTCAGGAAGCGGAGAGCGAGGCAGTCGCGGAGGCGGAAGAGTCCATCGACTGAGGGCCATGCCGATCCCCTGGGCACTCCCTCCTGCGGGAGTGGGCAAAGGGCGTGCCGTTCGGGGAAAAATAATCTCTGGCCCCTCTTGACATTGGCCGGGGTCGTTTCCATATAACGGGCATGAGTCGGGGCTGCAGATTATCTTTTGACCATGGGCAGAGGGGTTGTTCCCGAATCCCCTGGAACTGTAAATGTTCTCACCCCCCACCGGGGTGGTGGTTGACCGAATGATTGTGGCTGAACGGTAAAATCCTGCGAAGATAAGAGGTATTGAGATGGGTAAGGTGATTGGCATTGACTTGGGTACCACCAACTCCTGCGTGGCGGTGATGGAAGGCGGGGATCCAAAGGTTATTGAAAACAGCGAGGGGAGCCGTACCACCCCATCCATGGTGGCCTTTACCGGCAACGATGAGCGGTTGGTGGGCCAGTCGGCCAAGCGGCAGGCGGTGACCAATCCCAAAAACACCCTGTCTGCCATCAAGCGGTTGATCGGGCGTCGTTATGATGACCCGCTGACCGCAGAAGACAAAAAGCAGGTGGCTTTCAGCATCGTCAAGGCGGACAACGGTGACGCCTGGGTGGAAGCGGGTGGCAAAAAGATCAGCCCTTCCGAGGTCTCGGCTTTTATTTTGCAGAAAATGAAGCAGACGGCGGAAGATTACCTGGGTGAAAAGGTGACCGAGGCCATTGTGACGGTGCCGGCCTATTTCAACGACGCCCAGCGGCAAGCCACCAAGGATGCCGGCCGGATTGCCGGATTGAATGTGTTGCGTATCATCAACGAACCGACCGCTGCGGCGTTGGCCTATGGGCTGGACAAGAAGGGTGGCCAGACCATTGTGGTCTACGACCTGGGGGGTGGTACGTTTGACATTTCCGTGCTGGAGATTGGTGACGGGGTGTTTGAGGTCAAATCCACCAACGGGGATACCTTCCTGGGGGGCGAGGATTTTGACAAGGCGATCATCGATTATCTGGCCGGGGAGTTTTTGAAAGAGAGCGGTATCGATCTCCGCAAAGACAGCATGGCTTTGCAACGTCTGAAAGAGGCGGGGGAAAAGGCCAAGATAGAGCTTTCCAACAGCACCCAGACCGACATCAATCTGCCCTTTATCACGGCGGATGCCAGCGGTCCCAAGCATCTCAACATCAGTCTGAGCCGCGCCAAGCTGGAATCACTGGTGGATCATCTGGTGCAGCGGACCTTGGGTCCGTGCCGCACCGCGTTGAAAGATGCCGGTATTTCGACCCGGGATATTCATGAGGTCATTCTGGTGGGTGGTATGACCCGGATGCCCAAGGTGCAGGCGGTGGTCACCGAATTTTTTGGCAAAGAGCCCCACAAGGGGGTCAACCCCGATGAGGTGGTTGCCATCGGCGCGGCCATTCAGGGTGGGGTGCTGAAGGGTGAAGTTCAGGATGTGTTGTTGTTGGACGTGACCCCCTTGTCGCTGGGTATTGAGACATTGGGCGGGGTCTATACCAAACTGATTGACAAGAACACCACCATTCCCAGCAAAAAGTCCCAGGTCTTTTCAACGGCGGCGGATCAGCAGTCGGCGGTCACCATCCGGGTTGCCCAGGGGGAACGGGAAATGTTTGGTGACAACAAACTGTTGGGCCAGTTTGACTTGGTGGGTATTCCGCCTGCGCCTCGGGGGGTACCGCAGATTGAGGTGACCTTCGATATTGACGCCAACGGCTTGGTGCATGTTTCGGCCAAAGACAAGGGGACCGGCAAGGAGCAATCCATCAGCATTCAGGCGTCGGGTGGCTTGAATGAGAGTGAAATCAAGCGGATGGTGCAGGAAGCCGAGCAGCATGCGGAGGAGGACAGAAAAAAACGGGCGTTGATTGATGCCCGCAACCACGCAGACTCCTTGATTTATGAGACGGAGAAGTCGATAAAGGAGCATGGCGACAAGGTGGATGGGGCTCTCAAGGGTCAGATTGAGGCGGCCATAGCCGATCTGAAGGGGGCTTTGGGCCGGGACAAGACGGAGGAGATTACCGCCAAGACCCAGGCTTTGATGGAAGTTTCCATGAAATTGGGTGAGGCGATCTACAAAGACTCATCGGGCGGGCAGGCTGGTTGTGGGCCGGATGGGGCCGGGTGTGGGCCGTCGACTGGGGGTCCAAAAAAGCCGGGTGACTTTGTCGATGCCGAATATGAAGAAGTTAAGGACGATAAGAAGTAGATAGATGGCGAGAGATCTTTATGAAATATTAGGTGTCGGTCGGGACGCCCAGGAAGCCGACATCAAGAAGGCCTACCGAAAGTTGGCGATGGAACTCCATCCGGATCGCAATCCGAATGACAAGGGTGCCGAGTCCAAGTTCAAGGAGGTCAATGCGGCCTATGAGGTTCTCAAAGATCCCAAAAAGCGCGCCATTTATGACCAGTATGGCCATGCCGGGCTGGGTCAGGGGGGGGCTGGGGGCTTTTCGGGCGACCCCAGCGGTTTTGGGGGCGGTTTCGGAGATATTTTCGAGGAGTTTTTCGGGGATATCTTTGGCGGTGGCGGTGGTGGTGGTCGGGGCCAGCGTGGCTCCGGCGGGGCGCAACGGGGTGAGGATTTCCGTTACGATCTGACCGTCACGTTGGAGACCGTGATGAATGGCTCCGAGGAGCGGATTCGGATTCCGACCATCGTCGTCTGTTCTACCTGCAATGGCAGTGGTGCGAAAGCCGGATCGGGTCCGGAAAACTGTTCCACCTGTGGGGGTGCGGGTCAGGTGCGTACCCAGCAGGGATTTTTTTCGGTGGCGCGCAGTTGTCCCACCTGTCGTGGGCAGGGTCGGATTATCCGCAACCCGTGTCATGGCTGTCAGGGTCAGGGTCGGGTTCGTTCCGAGAAGACCTTGACGGTCAAGATCCCGGCGGGGGTGGATACCGGCAATCGGATACGGTTGACCGGGGAGGGGGGGGCCGGTTTGCGTGGTGCCCCCAATGGGGATCTGTTTATCGTGATCGAGGTGGCCCCGCACCCCATGTTTGAGCGGTATGATGCGGATTTGTTGTGTCATGTGCCGATTACATTTACCCAGGCGGCGTTGGGGGGTCGGTTGGATGTACCGACGCTGAGCGGCAAGGCGCGGGTGACGTTACCGCCGGGAACGCAGACGGCCCGGCGGTTGGCGTTGCGGGGCAAGGGTTTGCCGCAGCTGAATCGACCGGGAGTTTTTGGCGACTTGGTGGTGGAGGTTCGGGTGGAGACGCCGGTCAATCTGAGCAAGCGGCAGCGGGAGTTGTTGGAGGAGTTTGCGGCCTGTTCCGATCTGGACTCCCAGCCGGAGTCCACTTCCTTTATGGGTAAGGTGAAGGATTTTCTTGACAAAATGGCGGGTTGATCCGCATTTCAGGAGTGTTGCAGAAGCTCGGGGAGTATCGCGTTCCTTTTAACAATTGCAGGGGTCTGGGGGCCGTCACGGTCCCCAGTGGGGTGCAGGGGGTGTGTCCGAGATGTTTTTGCATCCATATTGACCGAGAAGTGTCAATCCGGGGAATTGTCCGTTCGCCCGGTAGCCTGATCCCCTTGTTGAAGGGCGACCTGACTACAA